>JACMKJ010000238.1 GCA_014380155.1 Rhizobacter sp.
CGTGATCTCGCGGTCGCTGCCGTAGCCACTCAGCAGCTGGTGCAGGTAGTACAGGCAGGCCGTGCTCGCCGTCAGCTCGGCGGCGTGGATATTGCCGTCGAGCCAGAAGGCGGGCTTGTCTTCGGCCGGCCCGGTGGCCGTGTGGGTGACGGTGGCGACCCAGATGTCACGCCCTTCGTGGCTCTTGCCGATCGAGGCCACCTGCACCAGCGTGGGGTAGGCGTCGGCGTAGTCGAACAGCAGCCGTGTCAGCGCGTCGTATTTGTAGAAGGTGTCGAAGCGGGGGGTGGGCGGTTTGGGCTGGGTCATGGGCGGGCTCTCGGGGTCGGGTCAGGTGGGGGTGGCTTGGCCATCGACGAACACCCGCAACTCGCCGGGCGCAAACGCCACCCAGGCTTCGTTGGCGGTGAGCGGCTGCGTCACCACCACGGCGACCCGGTCGCTGGCTTGGGTGAGCTGGGCAAAGTCGACGCTCATGTCTTCGTCTTGCAAGTGGGCGGTGTGAAACGGGTGCTGGCGCAGCAGGTAGTGCAGCTGGGTCGAGCAGTGCGCCCACAGCGCCTGCCCGTTGCTGAGCATGAAGTTGAAGGTGCCGTGCGCGGCCACACGCGGCGCCAGCTCGCCCAACGTGACCGTGAGCTCGGCGATCGACGGCACACCGGCATGCGCCTTGGCCAGCTCCTGCATCAGCCAGCAGAAGGCAAGCTCGCTGTCGGTGCCGCCCACCGGGCGGAAGGCGCCGTGCAACGGCGGCGCAAAGTTCTTCAGGTCGCCGTTGTGCGCAAACGCCCAGTAGCGGCCCCACAGCTCGCGCTGAAAGGGGTGCGTGTTCTGCAGCGCCACCCGGCCCTGCGTGGCCTTGCGGATGTGGGCGATGACGTTGTCGCTGCGGATCGGGTAGTGCCGCACCATCTCGGCCACCGGTGACACGGCAGCGCTTTGTGCGTCGACGAAAAGCCGCACGCCGGCGTCTTCGAAGAAGGCGATGCCGAAGCCGTCTTTGTGCTCTTCGGCGCGCTTGGCAAAGCCGGTGAAGCTGAATACCAGGTCGGTGGGTGTGTTGGCGTTCATTCCGAGCAGTTGGCACATGGTGTGGCTACTCGGTGAACAGGCGCGTCACGCCCTTGAACGTGAACAGCTGCCCCGGGTTGCTGGTTTCGTTCAACACGCCGCTCATGCGTTGCAGCAAGCGTTTGCTCTTGCGTGCGCGCCAGATCAGGAGGTCGATCAACCACGGGTGGGCGTTGACGCGGTTGCCACGTTCGTACAGCTCGAAGCGCGGCTTCAAGGCCCGCAGCGCGGCCTCGTAGTGCTGGCGCACGGTGGCGTCGTCGTGTCGATCTCGCACGATGGCCTCGGCGGCGAGCATGCCGGTTTCGAGCGCCTTGCCGATGCCTTCGCCGGTGAACGAGTAGGTGCTGCCGGCGGCCTCGCCGGTCACCAGCAAACCGGCACGGCTGTAACGCGCGCCGCTCAGGTTGAAGCGCAGCGGCGCGCCTTTCAGGCCGCCTTGCATCACGCCGCCCGCCATCAGCTCGCGGGCCGGCGCGTAAAACTCGCAGAAGCTCTCGAACACCTCGCGCAGGTTGACACTTTGTTTGGTGTTGTGGCCGTCGGCCGCCTGCCCGTGGCTGTTGACCACGCCCACGCCGATGTTGAACACGCCATCGGGGCAGGGAAAGATCCAGCCGTAGCCCGGGCGCAGCTTGTGGTGCCAGACCACTTCAAGCTCGGTGATGCGGCCGACGAGGCGCTCGTTTTTCACATAGGCACGCAGGGCCACGCCATTGGGCGTCTGGCGCTCGCACACGCCGGCGGCGATCAGCGCCTGCGGCACGGCGCCGCTGGCGAGCACCACCCAATCCGCACGCAGCTCGCGCTGCTCACCGCCCTGCGACAAGCTGGCGCCAAAAACGCGGCCCGCAGCGTCGAGCAGTGGTGCGTCGAAGTGCACCGGCGCGTGCATGCGCGCGCCCGCTCGCACGGCGCCACGGCAGACGATGTGATCAAGCACCTGGCGCGGCAACACCGCCACCCGGCCGGGCACGTCGATGCGCCCACCGCGTGGGCCGATGCAGGCCACGTGCTGTGCGGCCTGCGCACACGCCATCACTTCATCGAGCAGGCCGAGTTGGGCGAGTGCGGCGTGCGCGTCGGGAATCAGCCCATCGCCACACACTTTTTCGCGCGGGAAGCTGCGCTGGTCGACCATGACCACGTTCAGGCCGGCGCGGGCCAGCAGGGTGGCCGCCGCACTGCCCGCGGGGCCGGCGCCGACGACCAGCACGTCGCAGCGATCAGGGAGTTCGGACAGGGGCAGGTTCATGTGGGTGCCAAGCATACCGGCGCGCCTTGTGGCAGCTTGGCGCACCTGCGCCTGTCGGGCCGGCCATCGTGCGGGAAAACACCTTGTTGTACCGGCCCGGTCATCTCCTGATGATGATTCGGCGCGCCTGCGGTCACGTCGGCGCTGGATGACGGCGCACGCCGCTCACCTATAAACACAGGAGACCCCCCCGATGAAAGCACCATGGATCGCCATGTTGGCACTGGCTTTTGGCGCCACGGCCCCCGCCTGGGCCCAGACCCCAGCCTCGCCCAAAGGCTCTGAAGCGCACATCCGCGCGGCCACCGCACGCATCGACGGCGCCAGCATGCGCACCAACGCCGTGTCGACGAAAGACTGGCCGAGTTACGGCCTCGACTACGCCGAAACGCGCTTCAGCAAGCTCGACCAGATCAACGAGAAGAACGTCAAGGAGCTGGGGCTGGTCTGGAGCTACAACCTCGAATCGACGCGCGGTGTCGAAGCCACGCCCTTGGTGGTCGACGGCATCATGTACGTCACCGCCTCGTGGAGCGTGGTGCACGCGGTCGACGTGCGCACCGGCAAGCGCCTGTGGTCGTATGACCCGAAGGTGCCGCGCGAAGTCGGCGTGAAAGGCTGCTGCGACGTGGTCAACCGCGGCGTGGCCCTGCACCGCGGCAAGGTGTTCGTGGGCTCGTTCGACGCGCGCCTGATCGCGCTCGATGCCGCCACCGGCAAGGTGGTGTGGGAAAAAGACACCTCCATCGACCGCAGCAAGCCTTACACCATCACCGGCGCACCGCGTGTGTTCAAGGGCAAGGTGATCATCGGCAACGGCGGCGCCGAGTACGGCGTGCGCGGCTATATCACGGCTTATGACGCCGAGACCGGCGCGCAGGCCTGGCGCTTCTACACCGTGCCGGGCGACCCCGCCAAACCGTATGAAAACGAAGCCCTGGCACGCGCTGCCAAAACCTGGGACCCGAGCGCGAAGTATTGGGAAGCCGGCGGCGGCGGCACGGTGTGGGACAGCATCACCTTCGACCCTGACCTCAACCTCATGTACATCGGCACCGGCAACGGCTCGCCGTGGGCTCGCCGCCTGCGCAGCCCGGGTGGGGGCGACAACCTCTTCCTGGCCTCCATCGTGGCCATCAACCCCGACAACGGCCGCTACGTCTGGCACTACCAGCAGACCCCGGGCGACAACTGGGACTACACCTCCACCCAGCCGATGATCCTGGCCGACATCAAGGTCGGCGGCAAGCCGCGCAAGGTGATCCTGCATGCGCCGAAGAACGGCTTCTTCTTCGTGATCGACCGCGCCACCGGCAAGTTCATCTCGGCGAAAAACTTCGTCGACGTCAACTGGGCCACCGGCTACGACGAAAAAGGTTTCCCCATCGAGACCGCGCTGGCACGCAGCGCCGACAAGCCCTACGACAGCATCCCCGGCCCGCTCGGTGCGCACAACTGGCACCCGATGTCGTACAGCCCAAAGACGGGCCTGGTCTACCTGCCGGCGCAGAACATCCCGCTCTCGCTGATGGACAACAAGGCCTGGAAGATGAACCAGACCACGCTCGGCGTGCCCGGCTCGGGCCAGGGCTGGAACACCGCGACCTTCATCAACGCCACGCCGCCCACCAGCAAGCCCTTCGGCCGCCTGCTGGCGTGGGACCCGGTGAACCAGAAAGAAGCCTGGCGTGTGGAGCACATCTCGCCGTGGAATGGCGGCACCCTGGCGACGGCCGGCAACCTGGTGTTCCAGGGCACGGCCGATGGCCGCTTCTTCGCTTTCAACGCGCAGACCGGCGAGAAGCTGTGGGAGACACCCACCGGCACCGGCGTGATCGCCGCGCCGTCCACCTACCTGGTCGACGGCAAGCAGTACGTGTCGATTGCCGTCGGCTGGGGCGGCTCGTATGGCGTGGCCCAGCGCGCCAGCGAAAAGATCGGCCCGGGCACGGTCTACACCTTCGCCGTGGGTGGCAAGGCGCCGCTGCCGCAGTTTGCGCAATACCAGCTGAACGCGCTGCTGAAGGGCGTGGCCTACGAACCCAAGGACGTGCCCGAGGGCCAGGGCCTGTACGTTGCCGCGTGCATCTTGTGCCACGGCGTGCCGGGGGTCGACCGCGGCGGCAACATCCCCAACCTCGGCTACTCGCACCCCGACGTGATCAACAACCTCGAAGCCTATGTGCTGGGCGGCGCCGCCAAGGACAAGGGCATGCCCGATTTCTCCGGCAGTCTCAAGCGCGAAGACATGGCCAAGCTGAAGGCGTTCATCCAGGGCGTGCCGGATTCGATTCGGCCCAAGTGATGGCCTGAGAAAGGGACCGGCCGTTTCAGGCCGGTTCTTTCTTGATGAGCAGTTGAACCGCCCGACGCGCCATCGGCGCGACGACCAGCACGACCGGGAACGCAAACAGCCAGGCCGTCAGCCAGGCGCCGACCCACAGGCCGAGGAAGTTCGTCACCAGGCCGGTGGCTCGAAACGTGGCGATGCCAGAGACCAGGAAGGACATCAGCCCGGAGAGGATCAGGCCGAAGAGCATGGGTGCGTATTTGCTGGGAAACATGGTGGTGAACCTTTCGATGAGTGAGGTGGCTCACGCGGTGGCGAGCACGATGAACACGGCGGTGAGATAGAGCCCCCCGCCGAACACGGCGTGGTTGGCGAGGCTGCGCAGGCAGTTCTTCAACGGCGTCGGGGTTTTTGAGGCCGCAAAGCCGGCGCCCATCGCCGGCTGCATCACGAACCAGGGTGCAACGACTGTGCCCACCCCCAGCGCCAGTGCGGGAAGCCATGACGGGTCTCGCATCCATTCGACCCCTGCGATGCCGACCAGCAGCCCTGCATAGGCGATGCCCACGGCGTAGTGGGTCAGCCAGCCGATGCCGAGCTCTGCGCGGATGGGCGGCGTTTTGGAGATCGCCGCGTGCACAAAGCGGCCTCTGGGCATGTGGCCCACCCAGCGCCCGATGAGGGAAAAGCTGCCCGTCGGCACGCCCCAGCGCTGGAGCAGCAGCAGCCAGACGTCCATGACGGCGGTGGCGCCGGCGCCGATGAGCACGACCCGGGAGATTTCTTGAAGCAGTGGCATGTGGAGGCCTTTCTGGTTTGACGGATGAAGGTGTTGCAAGCAATATAGAAGTTCAAGTCAACTTGAAGTCAAGCAACATGGACATTGCAGAAGTGGCCAGACGTTCGGGCGTGGCGGCATCGGCGCTTCGCTTCTACGAAGAAAAGGGGCTGATCGCCTCGGTCGGGCGCCAAGGCGCGCGGCGGCGCTTTTCGCCCGGTGTGCTGGACCAGCTGGCGCTCATTGCACTCGGTCAGGCCGCCGGTTTCACGCTGGATGAGATTCGCTCGATGTTCACCCCCAGCGGTGCACCGAGCATCGACCGGCAGCTGCTCTCCACCAAGGCCGAGGAGATCGACAAGATGGTCAAGCGGCTGCAGTCGATGAGCCGAGGTCTTCGGCACGCCGTGGAGTGCCCCGCGCCCAGCCATGCGGAGTGCCCGTCGTTTCAGCGGCTGCTGAAGGTGGCGGCGTCGGGCGCACTTGAGAGCCGACAGAAGCGCACGCAACTGCGACGCCCCAGCCTCAAATGAAAAAGGGCCACCCGGAGGTGGCCCCTTTCAAACGCTTCGCGGAAGAATCAAGCCGACGCGATGTTCTGCTCGGTGAACGGCATCGTGCGCAGCCGCTTGCCGGTGGCAACGAAGAGGGCATTGCCCACCGCCGGCCCGATCAGCGCCGTGGCCGGCTCGCCGATGCCGCCAGGCTTCTCGGTGCTCGGCACCAGCACGGTCACGAACTCGGGCGACTCGTTCATGCGCAGCAGACGGTACTGGTGGAAATTGGTCTGTTGCACACGCCCCTTGTCGAGCGTGATCTCGCCCCACAGCGCGGCCGTCAAACCGAACACCACGCTCGACTGGATCTGCGCCTCGACCGTGTCGGGGTTGACCATGCGGCCGAGGTCGGCCACCGTGGTCACCTTGTGCACCTTGACCTCACCCTTGTTGTACGAGATCTCGGCCACCATCGCCATGTAGGTGTCGTAACCCTCCATCAGCGCGATGCCGCGTGAGCGCCCCGCCGGTGGCGGCGTGCCCCAGCCGGCCTTGTCGGCCGCCTGCTTCAGCACGTTGGCAAAGCGCGGCTTGGTGGCCAAGAGCGACATGCGGTAGGCATACGGGTCTTTGCCCGCCGCCACCGCCAGCTCGTCGATGAAGGTCTCGTTGGCAAACGCGTTGAGCGCGTGGCTGACCGAGCGCCAGTAACCCACACGCAGGCCGGCGTCGTGCTTGAGGATGTCGTGGCGTGTCGCCGGGATCTCATACGCCGCCATCGCTGCTTCGGTCATCAGCGGGTCTTGCACCGGCGCCGGCAGGCCGAACACCCGGCCGGTGATCGACTGCGAGGTGAGCCGGAAGCTCATCGCCGTGGGCTTGCCGTCGGCACCGATCGCGGCGGCCAGGTGGTGCACCGACTGCGGGCGGTAGAAGTCGTGCGTCATGTCGTCTTCACGCGTCCACACCAGCTTGACCGGCTTGCCCACCGCCTTGCTGATCTGCGCGGCCTGGATGATGAAGTCGATGTCGATGCGACGCCCGAAGCCGCCACCCAGGAAAGTGGTGCGCAGGCTCACGTTTTCGATCGGTACGCCGCACACCTTGGCGACGGTGCCGGCGGCGGCGTCTTGCCACTGCGTCGGGCCGATCAGCTCGACGCGGTTGTCGTGGTAATGCGCGGTGAAGTTCATCGGCTCCAGCGGCGAGTGCGACAAGAGCGGCATCGTGTACTCGGCCTTGATCACCTTGGTGGCGGTCTTGATGGCCGCGTCGGCCTCACCCACCTTGGGCAGTTCCAGTGGTTTGGCTGCTGCCGATACCGCAGCGGCCTTGATGCCGGCCATCATGGTCTTGTCGGTGAGCGCGGCGCCTGCGCCTTCGTCCCACTCGACCTTGATCGTCTCGCGGGCCTTCTGCGCGTGCCACCAGGTGTCGGCCACCACGGCCACGCCGTCGGGGATCTGCACCACGTTGATCACGCCCGGCATGCCCTTGGCCTTGGTTGCGTCGAAGCTCTTGACGGTGCCGCCGATCACCGGGCACTGCTCCAGCGCTGCGTAGACCATGCCGGGCAGCTTGACGTCGATGCCGAACTCGGCCGTGCCGTTCACCTTGGACGGCGTGTCCAGCCGCTTGGTCGGCTTGCCGACGATGCGGAAGTCTTTCGGGTCTTTCATCGTCGGCGTTTGCGGCACCGGCAGGCGCGCAGCGTCGGCGGCCAGCTGGCCGTAGGTGGCCTTCTTGCCCTTGGGGCCGAGCACCATGCCGTTTTCGGCGCGCAGCTGGTCTTCAGGAATGTTCCATTTCAGCGCAGCGGCGCTCACCAGCATCATGCGCACCTGCGCGCCGGCCACACGCAGCTTGTCCCAGCCGTCGCGCACGGAGGTCGAGCCGCCGGTGAGTTGCGGGCCGCCCAGCAGCGCGTTGCCGTAGATCTTGCCGTTGGGTGGCGCCATCGCCACCTTGATCTGCTTGATGTCGACGTTGAGCTCTTCGGCAATCAGCATCGGCATCGAGGTGTAGACACCCTGGCCCATCTCGGAGCGGGCCGAGATCAGCGTGATGGTGTTGTCGTCGGCGATGTGCACCCAGGCATTGGGGGTGTGCACCGTGCCGGCGGCGAGCGCGTCGCCCACGCCGGTGAAGCTCACGCCGAGCATCAGCCCGCCGCTGGCCACGGCCGAGGTCTGCAGGAAGCCGCGGCGATTGACACCCACGGTCTTGGAAGATGACGAAGAGGAGGAGGTCTTGATGGTCATGGTGGTCTCCTCAGGCCTTGCGCATTTCCGCGGCAGCGGTCTTGATCGCGGCCTTGATGCGGGGGTAGGTGCCACAGCGGCAGATGTTGCCGCTCATCGCGGCGTCGATGTCGGCATCGCTCGGGTTCTTGTTGCCCTTGAGCAGCGCGGCGGCGCTCATCAGCTGGCCGCTCTGGCAGTAGCCGCACTGCGGCACGTCGTGCGCGATCCAGGCTTTTTGCAGGGGGTGGCTGTTGTTGGTCGACAGGCTTTCGATGGTGGTGACCTTCTTGCCGGCGGCCGCTGACAGCGGGGTCTGGCATGAGCGCACAGGCTGGCCGTCGAGGTGCACGGTGCAGGCGCCGCACAGCGCCATGCCACAGCCAAACTTGGTGCCGGTGAGGCCGACCTCGTCGCGGATGACCCACAACAGCGGCGTGTCGGGTTCAGCCTTGACGTTCATCGTCTTGCCATTGATCTGGATGCGAGTGGTCACGGTGATGTCTCCTGCATGGATTGGGGTGCGCGCTACAGGTGATGCCGTGCGCTGCTCGATACAGCATGATCCCGGGCCTAGGTGAAGTCCAACCTGGGCAAACCCGAATGCAAAGGGTCAGCTGATATCGCTCGGCGCGTGCTCGCTGACGGCGGCGTCACGCCGCACCACACCGCCGCCCGGCGGCTGCATGCGCCAGCCGGCCCAGATGGCCAGTGCGCAGATCGCACCGAGCAGCACGAAGGTTTCGTGGAAGGCACGCAGCGGCTCGGCCGCGTGCACCTGCAGCCGCCACTCGAGCACGATGCCGGCCAGGCTCACGCCCACCGCGCCGCCCAGCTGCCGCAGGAAGTTGATCGCACTCGAGCCGTGCGAGATGTGCACCATCGGCAGCTGGCGAATGGCGCCGAGGTTGAGCGAAGGCAGCACCAGCCCCAACCCGATGCGCCCGACGATGGCAAACGCGGTGATGACCCACAACGAGGTTTGCAGCCCCACCAGGGCCATCAACCAGAACGACAGCGTGAGCAGCGCGATGCCGCAGGCCACCAGCTTGTTAAAAGGGTAGTGGTCTGCCAACCGCCCGCCCAGCGGCAGCATGAATGCCAGCAAGATGCCCGCCGGCAGCAGCACCGCGCCCGCTTGCGACGGCGGCAGGTGCAGGCCGATCTGCATGAACACCGGCACCAGATAGGTCGAGCCGAACAAGGCCGCGCCGTAGATGAAGGCCACGACACCGCCCATGCGGAACGCGCGGATGTCGAACAGCTTGAACTCCATCAGCGGGTGCTCGGCCGTGCGCTGGCGCCAGATGAAAAGGCCCGCCCCGAGCGCCGACACCGCCAGCAAGGCAAAGGCATACAGCGAGGGGGTGTGCAGATGCACCAGCCCGTTCATGCCCGTCAGCACGGCCACGGCCAGCAGCGCGAGGCCGGGCAGGTCGAAGCGGCGGTCTTGCGAGTTCACGCTGTCGGTGCCGGGTGAGCTGTGCGGCAGGTACTTGTACGCCAGCAGCAGCGCCGCCACGCAGAACGGCACCACCACGAAGAAGATCGAGCGCCAGCCGAAGGCCTCGACCAGCACGCCGCCGATGCTTGGGCCCAGCGCCGGTGCCAGCACCACGCCGAAGCCGAAGATGCCCATGGCCTTGCCCTGCTCCTGCCGGCCGAACAGCTGCAACACGATCACCGGCGGGATCGGCTGCATCACCCCCGCGGCCAAGCCTTCGATCACGCGCATCGCCAGCACCAGCTCGAAGCTCGAACCCAGGCCACCGGCGATGCCACCCAGCGCCAGCAGGATCACCGCCGCGAAGTAGGTGTGGCGGTAACCGAAGCGGCCGAGCAGCCACGGCGTGGTCAGCATCGCCACCGTCACGGCCGCCATGAAACCGGCCGACAACCACTGCGCCCGCTCCTGGCCCAGCATGAACACGCGGCTCATGTCGGGCAGGGCCACGTTGACGATGGTCGAGGCCATGATCGACGCCATGGTGCCCACCATCACGGTCAGCAAGACCCGCCAGCGGTAGGCGCGGCCATGACGTGCTTTCAGGGTGGCGAGGCTGTGGGCGGGAGAGGGCGGCACCGCCTCATCCTAGCGGCTGGGTTGTCAGTCGATCAGGGCGGCAACCCGAGCAGGGTGCGGGCGCGCAGCAGCTCGCTGCCGCTGAACTGGCGTTTGAGCTGGCCCTCGTGCTCGGCGCTGGGGAGTGATTGCAATTGCGCGCGCGCTTGCGCCAACCGGTGTTGCCAAGCCCAGCGAACGGTGTCTTCTGCGCGCAGGCGCTCGGCCGCTTCGACGCCAAATTTGTCGATGCGCTGGGTGTGCAGCGTTTGCAACTGCTCGGCGCTGGCCGAGGGCTCGGGCAACAACACGGCGCGGGGCAGCGCGGGTGGGCTGCGCACTGTTTTTGGCCGCGGATGGGCAGGGTAGTTGTTGCCAGCTTCCTGGCCGGGGGTGGGCTTGTTTTGCAGCCTCGCCAGGTGTTCGTCCCACGCGAGCAGCACCTGGGCTGCGGTGGCGGCGCCATGCTGGCGGGTCACGTCGGCACCGATCCAGCGTCGGATCTCGGCGGTGTCGACTTCGCCCAGCGCGGTCAACAAGTGATCGAAGCGGCGCGACAAGGCGGGGTCGGTGTGCAGCCGGGCGACGACCCAGCCGCCGTCGAGATCGCTGCCGCGCAGCGAGCCGGTCGTGCGCACCTGATCGACGCTGCGCCCGCCTTGCGCAGCGGCCGGCGGCGAGCTGCAGCCCGCCAGCCACAAGAGCACCACCAGCCACAGCGCGCTGCGCATCACAGGCCCAGCCTCTTCAATCGGTTGGCGTGCAGACGGTAGACGGCACGCGGGTCGGGTGAGAGGGTGGCGCGCAGGCCCAGCGACTGGTTCACCTCGTCGAGGTGGTTCCAGGGGTAGTCGTCGCGCAGCACCGTGCCCCAGTGGCTGGCGCAACGGCCGACCAGGCCGTCGTTGGGTTCGTCACCAAAAAAGCGGCTGGTGGCGAGCAGCACCGCGTCGCTGAAATCCAGCGCGTTAGTGGCCACGCGCGTGCCTCCCATCGAGTAGTAGCGCACGCCGTTCACCAGCGCCGCGCCCTCGCCACAGGGCGTGACGGGCTGGCCTTGCGGAAAGCGGCGGTTGAAGACGGCAGCGCCTTCGCTTTCGAGCGACTTCAGCGCGCCCAGCGAGTCTTGCGGCAGCGTCGACTCGCCCGAGAGCAGCGAGACCGCGCCCGAGACCATGTTGGCCAGCACCTCGGGCACGCCGCTGCGTTGCGCCATGTCCTTGAGTGCGTCCGCCGTCTTGCTGCCGGTGTGGGGTGAGCCCACGCTCGTCACCGAGACGATCAGCTCCGGCGCCACCGCCGCCACATACCGCGCGGTCGGTCCGCCGTGGCTGTGGCCGATGAGGTGAAACTTCTCGTGGCCGTAGGCCGCCTTCAGGGCGCGTAGCTCGAACAGCAGCTGTTCACCGCGTACCTCGGACAGATTGGCCGCCGACACGCTGGGTGCATACACCGTGGCGCCACCGGCACGCAGCGCGTCGCTGATGCCGTGAAAGTAATCCACCGGGCCGATGTTGTCGAAGCCGAACAGGCCGTGCACCAGCACCAGCGGGTGGCGGGTCTGCGTGTAGGTGTCGGCGGGAGTGTCAGCTGCGCCTGCAGGTGCAGCGCCGACCAGCAGGCAGGCCAGAAGAACAAGGGCTCGGTAAAGGGCGATGGCGTTCGACACGCCTCGATTGTCGTGCCTGCCCGCGCGGCGTGGGCTCAGGGGCTCGGCATCAGCAAGGCGCGGGCACGCACCAGCTCGTGGCCCGAGAAGTTCTGCGCGAGGTAGGTTTCCTGGGCCTGGTTGCGTTGCAGGGCCGACAGCTCGGGTGCGGCGGCGAGGGTTTGCATCTGCTGTCGCGCGCTTTGCAGGCGCCGCTCCCACTCGGCCCAGGCCTGGTCTTCGGCACGCAGGCGCTCGGCCGCTTCGGCGCCGAACTGCTGCACACGCCGCGCCTGCAGCTGC
>JACMKJ010000239.1 GCA_014380155.1 Rhizobacter sp.
GCCATTCGCCGCGCAGCACGCCGCTGCCGTCGATCAGGAAGGTGCTGCGTTCGATGCCCTTGACCTTCTTGCCGTACATGATCTTGTTCTTGACCACGCCGAACATGTGGCAGAGCTTTTCTTCGGTGTCGGCGATCAGCTCGAACGGCAGTTCCAGGCTTTGCTTGAACTTGTTGTGCGAGGCCATGTTGTCGCGCGACACGCCGAACACCACCGCACCGGCCTTCACGAAGTCTTTGTGGCGATCGCGGAACTGCATCGCCTCGGTGGTGCAGCCGGGGGTGTTGTCCTTGGGGTAGAAGTACAGAACCACCGTTTGCCCGGCGTATGCCTGCGGCGTGAACTTCACGCCACCGGTTGCGAGCGCTTCAAATTCCGGGAGGGGTTTATTGAGAGCTGGCGTCATGAAGAATTCTGAAGTTGCGCCTCGTCAGGCGTAGCCCGTGATTATAAGGGCATGGGCAACTCCCGATCGGCCTCGAGGCGCCCGCGAAGTAGGGGTTGACGCTCAACCGAGCAGCAGCACGGCGACCACCTTGCGGTTCTCGCCCGCCAGGACGTTGTAGGTGCGGCAGGCCGCCGCGGTGTCCATGGTCTCAATGCCGATGCGGCGGGTCATCAGGTTGCGCAGCAGGCCAGGCGCGACAAATCGAATGCGCGGCCCGCTGCCGAAGATGACCAGCTCCGGCTGGTACTCGGCCAGGCGGTCGAAATCGGCCTGGACCAACCCATCGAAGCCCGTCTCGCCCCAGGGCACGATGTCACCGACCCAGGGAATGAGGATGCTGCTGCGGTGCGTGATGCCGTTGACGGACACGGCGTCTTTCAACAAGCCGGAAATGACGTTCACGCCCTCGATGCGATCGGGTTGCAGTTTCAATTCAGGCGCTCGCTAAAGAGTGGGCGGTGGGGGTGGGCCGTCAGCACGTGGCGGGCGGGTGATCGGCGATAATTCTAGGCTTTGCGCCGCTCAGGAGACTTTGTTGAAGCCCATCGTCAAGTCAGGCAAATTGGCCAATGTGGCCTATGACATCCGCGGGCCGGTGCTGGAAAAGGCCCGCCAGATGGAGGAAGAGGGCCACAAGATCATCAAGCTCAACATCGGTAACGTGGCCGCTTTCGGGCTGGAGCCGCCTGACGAGATCGTGCAAGACATGATCCGCAACCTGCCCTCGCAAGTGGCGGCCGGCTACACCGACAGCAAGGGCCTGTTTGCCCCGCGCAAGGCGGTGGTGCACTACTGCCAGGAAAAGCGCATCGCCGGCGTGACCATCGACGACGTGTACCTGGGCAACGGCGCCTCCGAGCTGATCGCGATGAGCCTGAACGCGCTGCTCAACAACGGCGACGAGGTGCTGATCCCCGCGCCCGACTACCCGCTGTGGACGGCTGTCACCGGCCTCTCGGGCGGCTCGCCGGTGCACTACATGTGCGACGAGCAGGCCGGCTGGATGCCCGACATCTCCGACATCCGCCGCAAGATCACGCCCAACACCCGCGGCATCGTGGTCATCAATCCGAACAACCCCACCGGCGCGCTGTACCCCGACAGCCTGTTGCTGCAGATCATCGAGGTCGCGCGCGAGCATGGCCTGATCGTGTTCGCCGACGAGATCTACGACAAGACGCTGTACGA
>JACMKJ010000240.1 GCA_014380155.1 Rhizobacter sp.
CGCATTCTATCGCCCAGCGCCTGGTAAACCCGCTGGTGGCGCACCACGCGGCTCTTGCCTTCGAACTCGGCCGACACGATGGTGGCGAAGAAATGGCGGCCATCGCCCTCGACCTGCAGGTGATCGCAGGCCAGGCCTTGCGCGATATAGCGCTCGACTTCGGCGGGGGTAGGGTCTGCCATGGTGGGAAGGATTATCTCAGTGTCTGATCTTGTAGCCGATTCGCAGCAAGTGAAGGCACAGCGAGCAGACGACCGCGAGGCTCGTTGCCACCACTGCCAGGCTCGTCCATGGCGACACATCGCTCACACCGAAAAAGCCATGCCGAAAGCCGTCGACCATGTAGAAAAACGGGTTCAGGTGGCTCACGGTCTGCCAGAACGGCGGCAGCGACTTGATCGAATAGAACACGCCCGACAAAAACGTCATCGGCATGATGATGAAGTTCTGGAAGGCGGCGATCTGGTCGAACTTTTCAGCCCACAGGCCGGCAATCAGGCCCAGCGCGCCCATCATGGCCGCGCCGCACAGCGTGAAGGCAATGATCCAGAGCGGGTTGGCCACCGGGGGCGGCGCAAACCACACCGTCACCAGCAGCACGCCCAGGCCCACCACCACACCACGCGCCACCGACGCCCCCACATAGGCCACGAACCAAGCCCAGTGGCTCAGCGGTGTGACCAGCAAGAACACCAGGTTGCCGGTGATCTTGCTCTGGATCAGCGACGAGCTGCTGTTGGCAAATGCGTTCTGCAGCACGCTCATCATCACCAGGCCGGGGATCAGGAAACTGGTGTAGCCCACCCCGCCAAACACCGTGACACGCCCTTCCAGCACGTGGCCGAAGATCAGCAGGTACAGCACGGCGGTGAGCACCGGCGAGGCCACGGTCTGGAAGCTGACCTTCCAGAAGCGCAGCATTTCTTTGTACATGAGGGTGCGGGCCCCCGACAGCGCGACCATCATGTCGGCACCTTCATGATTTCAAGGAACACGTCTTCCAGGTCGGCGCGGCCGATCTCGAGGTCTTCGGGCTGACAGCCGGCGGCGCGCAAGGTGGCGAGCACCTGCTCGACCTCGGCAGCATCGTGCGCCGTCACCTGCACGATGCGGCCGGTTACACGCGCTTGAGCCATCAACGAGGGTGGCAGCGGCGTGTCCATCTTGAAGCGCATCATCGTGCTGGCCGTGCCGGCCAGCAGCGCCGAGGTGCGGTCGAGCGCGACCACCCGGCCTTGTTTGAGCATCGCAATACGGCCGCACAGCGCCTCGGCTTCTTCGAGGTAGTGGGTGGTCAGCAAAACGGTGTGGCCTTCCTTGTTGAGACGGGCGACAAACTGCCACAGCGTCTGGCGCAACTCCACGTCGACACCCGCCGTCGGCTCGTCGAGCACGATCACCGGCGGGCGGTGCACCAGGGCCTGCGCCACCAGCACACGGCGCTTCATGCCACCTGAGAGCGGGCGCATGTTGGCGTTGGCCTTGTCGGCCAGGCCCAGGCCGGCGAGCAGCTCGTCGATCCACGCGCCGTTGTGGCGCACACCGAAGTAGCCGCTCTGGATGACCAGCGATTCGCGCACGCTGAAAAACGGGTCGAACACCAGCTCCTGCGGCACGATGCCCAGCTGGCGGCGGGCGGCCGCGTAGTCGGCAACCACGTCGTTGCCGTGCACCAGAACCTGCCCGCCCGTGGCTCGGGTCAGGCCGGCCAGGATGCTGATCAGTGTGGTCTTGCCGGCGCCGTTGGGGCCGAGCAGACCAAAAAATTCACCGGGCTGGATGTCGAAGCTCACACCGGCCTGGGCGCGCACCGCGCGGCCCGCGGCTGAGTAGGTTTTGCTGACGTTCTGGAACGAGATGGCGGTCATAAGGGGCGCGATTGTAGGCAGGCGGCTCTTTTCTCGCTGGCGGCGAAACCGCTGTCTGGTGCTAGATTCCCCGGCAGGCTGGACACAAGAACCACGAGACAAAAATGGCCCCTCCCCCCAAGAAGCCGCGCCGCACGGCCGAGCGCATCCTGGAAGTGACGCTGGAGCTGTTCAACCGCTTCGGCGAACCCAATGTCTCGACCACGCTGATCTCGGCCGAGCTCAGCATCAGCCCCGGCAACCTCTACTACCACTACCCGGCGAAAGACGAGCTGATCAACAGCCTGTTCGACCGCTACGAGCGCTCGCTCACCGAGCTGTTGCGCGCTGCGGAGGACGTGAAGAATGTCGAGGACGCGTGGCTGTTCTTCCACATGCTGTTCGAGCTGATCTGGGACTACCGCTTCCTGTACCGCGACCTGAACGACCTGTTGTCGAAGAACCGGCGGCTGGAGACGCATTTCCAGTGGGTGCTGAAGAACAAGACGCGCTCGGTGAAGGCCATGCTCGACGCCATGAGCCGTGCCGGCGCGGTCAGCATCGATTCGCGCGAGGTGGAGGCCACGGCGACCAGCATGGTGGTGGTGCTGACCTACTGGTTGAGCTACGAG
>JACMKJ010000241.1 GCA_014380155.1 Rhizobacter sp.
CAGTGCCGCCCAGTGCAGCTGCTGTCGGCGCGGCCCCCGCAGCCGAGCCGGCCGCCGACGCCGAACTCGATGACCTGCTCGCAGCGCTCAAGGACAGCACCGATGCCGAGCCGGCGCCCCCCCACGGCGCCATCGATCCCGCCCTGGCGGCGCTTCTCAAGGACCTTTGATCAGTACGCGATATGCGGACCTGGGCCGGCCGCGGTCGTTGCTACTGAGGACGGGGCGTGCGGATCTCATCGAGGCTGCGGGCATGTTTCGACGTGCCCACCGGCAAGCCGTATACATGCATGCAGTCCGTTTGACGTCCCCGAAAAGAGCTTGCAATTGGCGCAGGGTCCGGGGCAAGAGAGCGATTCAAACGGTGGGGTCACGCGGCCGACAACATCGTGGATGCGTTGGACGGGAACCCGGGATACCAGCGGGCGAAGTCATCGCGCAGCTGACCGTCGACGACGCGCACCCGCACCTGTAGCAGCAAGTGCGCGCTGCGTGGATCCCAGCGCATCTGCTGGGACTTCGACATTCGCTTGTCGATGAGCTGGTTGACCGTCGACTCCACGAAAGCACTGGAAATGCGCTGGCCCGCTCGATAGCGCCGTCCGTAGTTGTGCAGATCAAGACTGAACGATTAATCCGAAGTTCCTGCTGCCGCGTAGTCACCCCAACCGCCCTAACTCCTTGCCGGCATTGAGGAATGTCAGGCCTCATTTGCTCTTTTCGGTTTCATTTTGTAGTCACTAAAATACTTGACAGTCGGCAACATATCGTTTATGTTGTCCTCTATGCCTGCCCGCACCGGAGCCGCTCACGTCGTCACCACGACCCGCAAGTACAAGGATCGGGTCTATCGCACCCACTTGCTGCGGCGCAGCTACCGCGAAGGGGGCCTCGTCAAGAACGAGACCCTGGGCAACCTGTCGCACTTGCCCGATGAGCTGATCGAGATCATCCGCCGCTCGCTGCAGGGCGAGACCTTCGTGCCGCTGGGGCAAGCCTTCGAGGTCAGCGCATCGCCTTCGCATGGCCATGTGCAGGCCGTCGCGCTGGCCATGCAGCGCCTGGGCTTGGCTTGCCTGCTCGCCTCCAAGCCTTGCCGCGAGCGCGAGCTGGTGCTGGCCATGGTGGCCGCGCGCATCTTGGCCCCGCACACCAAGCTGGCCACCACGCGCTGGTGGCACACCACGACGCTGGCCGAGGACTTCGGCGTGGCCGATGCCAACGAGGACGACCTGTACGCGGCGATGGACTGGCTGCTGGCGCGCCAGGACCGGGTCCAGAGCAAGCTCGCCGCGCGTCACCTGAGCGAGGGTGGCCTGGTGCTGTACGACCTGTCGTCCAGCTACTTCGAGGGCAGTTGCTGTCCGCTGGCCAAGCTGGGCTACAGCCGCGACGGCAAGAAGGGTCTGCTGCAGGTCAACTACGGGCTGCTCACCGATGTGCGCGGCTGCCCGGTGGCGGTGTCGGTATACGAGGGCAACGTCGCCGACAGCCAGACCTTGATGCCCGAGGTCAAGCGCCTGCGCGAGGACTTCGGCATCGAGCAGCTGGTGCTGGTGGGCGACCGCGGCATGATCTCCAGCAAGGCCATCTGCGAGCTGCG
>JACMKJ010000005.1 GCA_014380155.1 Rhizobacter sp.
CCCACGGGCATGCCGGCCGGCCAGTGGTTGCGCACGCTGTTCCATTGCATGCGGGTCAGCAGGCTGTAGGGCGCGGGGGTCAGCGTGACCATCGGGCCGTCTTCGCCGTGGATGGTGTGCCAGCGGTCTTTGGAGGTGTCGATGAACTTCATGGCGCTTCTCAAGCAGTCTTGGCCGTGGCGCGGCGCTGGGCGTTGGCGGCGGTCTTGAACGGGTCGAGGCCGATGCGGTTGACGGTGTCGATGAAACGCTCGCTTGCGGCGGTGCGCTGCTCGCGGTAGGTGTCGAGCACGGCTTCGATCACGTCGGCCACTTCTTCGGCGGCGAACGAGGGGCCGATCACCTTGCCGGGCGTGGAGGCGTGGCCGCTGATGGCCGAGCCGTCGAGCCCGCCGAGCGAGACCTGGTACCACTCCTTGCCGTCTTTGTCGACGCCGAGGATGCCGATGTGCCCGCTGTGGTGGTGGCCGCAGGAGTTGATGCAGCCGCTGATGTGCAGGTCGATGTCGCCGATGTCGTAGAGCTCGTCGATGTCGTCGAAACGCTCGGTGATGTCGGCCGCGATCGGGATGGAGCGGGCGTTGGCCAGCGCGCAGAAATCACCACCGGGGCAGGCGATCATGTCGGTGAGCAGGCCGATGTTGGGCGTGGCAAAGCTGGCGGCGCGGGCGGCTTCCCACAGGGCGAACAGGTCGCTCTCTTTCACCCAGGGCAGAACCAGGTTTTGGTCGTGCGAGACGCGCAGCTCGCCGCTGCTGAACTTGTCTGACAGATCGGCGGCCAACTCCATCTGGGTATCGGTCGCGTCACCTGGCGCCTGGCCGGTGCGCTTGAGCGAGAGCGTGACGGCGCGGTAGCCAGCGATCTGATGAGCGTGCACGTTGCGCTCGGTCCAGCGCTTGAAGGCGTCGGGTGCATCGGCGGGCACGTGCAGTTTGCTGTTGGCGATGGGCGCCACACCGCTCGGCAATTTGAAGTTTGCCGCCACGCGGTCGAACTCGGCTTGCGTGAGGATGTGCGACGAGCCATCGAGGTCGCGCTCGAGGATGTTCTTGTGTTCCACGGCCACGGCGTCGAGGAACTTCTGGCCTTCGGCTTTCACCAGGATCTTGATGCGCGCCTTGTACATGTTGTCGCGCCGGCCGTAGCGGTTGTAGACGCGCACGATGGCTTCGATGAAGACGAGGATCTGCTGCCACGGCAAGAACTCAGCGATCACTGTGCCGGTGATTGGCGTGCGACCCATGCCGCCACCGACCAGCACCTTGAAGCCGACTTCGCCCGCGTCGTTCTTGAGCAGCTGCAGGCCGATGTCATGCCAGGCAATCGCCGCGCGGTCTTCCTTGGCACCGGTGACTGCGAGCTTGAACTTACGCGGCAGGTGGGCGAACTCGGGGTGCAGCGTGCTCCACTGGCGCAAGATCTCGCAGTAGGGGCGCGGGTCGACGATCTCGTCGGCGGCCACACCGGCGAAGCAGTCGCTGGTGATGTTGCGGATGCAGTTGCCGCTGGTCTGGATGCCGTGCATGCTGACCGCCGCAAGCGCGTCCATCACGTCGGCGCTTTTCACCAACGGGATCCAGTTGTATTGCAGGTTCTGACGGGTGGTGAAGTGGCCGTAGCCGCGGTCGTATTCACGCGCGATGCGGGCCAGGGCACGCAGCTGCGTGCTGCTCAGCTCGCCGTAGGGCACGGCCACGCGCAGCATCGGCGCATGGCGCTGGATGTACCAGCCGTTTTGCAAACGCAATGCGCGGAACTCATCGTCGGTCAGCGTGCCAGCGAGGTTGCGCTCCAGCTGGTCACGAAACTGCGCGGCGCGCTGCTTGACGAACTGTGTGTCGAATTGGGTGTACTGGTACATCGTTTAGAAGTTCAGTGAATGACTTTGAGACCGGCGGTGACGAGCGCCACACAAAGCAGCGCACGCACCAGTTGATCGGGCATTTTCCGCGTGAGCTGGGCGCCGATCCAGATGCCGGGGATGGAACCCACGAGCAGCGCAACCAGCAGCGACCAGTCCACGTGGCCCATGGTGGCGTGGCCGATGCCTGCTACCAAGGTCAGCGGCACGGCGTGGGCGATGTCGGTGCCGACCAGGCGGCGTGCTTCCAGGCGCGGGTACAGCAGCAAGATGAGCGTGGCGCCGATGGCACCGGCGCCAATCGAGCTCAGGGTGACGAGCGCGCCAAGGATCAGGCCCGACGCCACGGTGAAAAGAGGCTTGCGCGACTCGGGGATCCACTTCTCAAGCTTCAGCCCCAGCTCGTGCCAGACCTTCTTGTAGGCCACCGTCACGGCGGTCAGCAGCAAGGCAATGCCCAGCGAGAAGGTGAGTGCGCTGGCCCAACCCTTGGTCACGCCGGTGAAGTGCATCAGCGCCAGCGTGGCGATGGAGGCCGGAATGCTGCCCGCCAGCAGCAGCCACAGGATCTTGTAGTCCACATGGCCATGCCGGTGGTGGGCGATGGAGCCCGAGGTCTTGGTGATGGCCGCAAACCACAGGTCGGTGCCGATGGCCACCGCCGGGTTCAGCTTGAACACGGTCAGCAGCAGGGGCGTCATCAGCGAGCCGCCGCCAACGCCGGTCAGGCCCACGATGGCGCCGACGCCGAAACCGCTGATGACCGCCAACCAATCCATGAGATGCCCAGGTTTGCCGCGACAGCCGTGTGCGCGAACGAAGAGAAGGGCTGGACTGTACAAAGCGTCTATATATATAGAAAGAACAGTTTAGTAGGTTGTTTATGCACCTGAAGGATATGGCGAAGGTGTGTTCGGAGGCCGCTCCTAGAATTCCGTCATGCTGAAACCCTTAAACCTCTTGATGTGCTGGCGCCTGCCGGCCGTGATTTTGTTGCTGGCTGCGTTGAGCGCCTGCCAAACCGCTCCGATGGTGCCACCGCCTGTGGTTGTGCCGCTGCCACCTGAGCCGGTCGCCTCGGCGCCGGTTCTGCCTCCCAAGCCACCCCGAATCGGCTTGGCGCTGGGCGGTGGGGCCGCGCGGGGTTTTGCCCACATAGGTGTGATCCAGGTGCTGGAAGAAAACGGCATCAAGGTCGACTACGTGACCGGCACCTCGGTCGGCAGCTTGGTGGCTGCGCTCTACGCCTCGGGCAAGAACGGCACCTCGCTGGCCGCACTGGCCGACAGCATGGACGAATCGGCCTTTACCGATTGGGCGTTTCCGGGGCGTGGCCTGATCCGCGGTGAAGCGCTCGCCAAATTCGTGCGAGAGAACACCGGCGGGCGCTTGATCGAGCAGATGAAGTTGCCGCTCGGCATCGTGGCGACCGATCTCGACAGCGGCCAACCCATCCTGTTCCAGATCGGTGACCCGGGCGTGGCGGTGCGCGCCTCGAGCGCAGTGCCGGCGGTGTTTACGCCGGTTCGCATCGGCACTCGGGAATATGTGGACGGTGGCCTGGTGTCTCCAGTGCCGGTGCGCTTTGTGCGGCAGATGGGCGCTGAGCTGGTGATTGCGGTTGACATATCCGCCATCCCCGACGGCAACCCCACCGGCGATCCGATGCGCATGCTGCTGCAGACCTTCGCCATCATGGGGCGCAGCATCAATGTGTTCGAGTTGCGTGAGGCCGATGTGGTGATGCGGCCCAAGCTGGCCGGTGTGTCGGGGGCAGACTTTTCGGCGCGCAAACGCTCGATCCAGGCTGGTCGTGACGTGGCCACGGCCATGCTCACCGAGTTGAAACTGCGCATCGCCGCGAAGACCCACTGAAGCCCAAACGAAAGAGCGGGCGCACAAAACAAAACGGCCCGGTGTTGCCACCGGGCCGAAAGGTACACCTTGAATGGAGAATTCGTGGGTACCGAGGAGACAACCTTTCAGGGACACCAGGAGCGTCGTCGCCCGTGGAACTCTTCAGATGAAGAGCCTGTCAGGAAGTTCAACCCCGGGTAGAAATTTCTTCGAGATCAGGCAGCGCGCTTGGTCTTGGTCGCGGCTTGCGTGGCCTTGACTGCGGTGGTGGTCATGGCTTGGAAGTTGGCTTCGGCCACATCAGCGGCTTGCTTGGCAGCCTTGTGCACGCTCTCGTAAGCGTTGTTGGCAGCGGCAACAGCCGACTTGACCAGCGCGACAGCGTTTTCGGTGCCGGCGGGAGCGTTCTTCACCGAGGTGTCAACCAGGGCCATGAACTTCTTCTGGGCTTCGGTGGCTTGTGCTTCGGCAACCTTGCCAATGTCGGCATTGGTGCTGGCGGCGATGTCATAGACATAACGGCCGTAGGCAGCAGCCTTTTCAGCGGCGGGTTGCAGCAGGCCGGCTTGGAGGGCCAGCAGCTCTTGCGCGTCTTTGACGGACATTGCTGCCTTGGTGTTTTCGGCGACTTCGCCCATGGCGGTCTTGGCGACTTGCAGGTTCAACTCAACCAGCTTCTCGATGCCTTCGAAGGCTTTGCCGGTGAGGCCGAAGAGGGTTTCGATGTTTGCCTTGTGAGCGGCCATGACTTGTTCAGCGGTCAGCATGATGGGTAATCTCCTGTGGTTAGATTCGGGGATGACACAGCAATTTGTTGCGCTGCACCATGACCAGAAGTATACGAAGCCGGTGCGACATTTCAAGCGGTTTTTGTTGCATTGCAGCAATTTAGAACGTGGCTTCTAAATCCTTGGGTTTTCACACGTTTTGCGCCGATCACGTGGCGGTGAAGCTGCCCGAAGGGCACCGCTTCCCGATGCAGAAGTACCAGCTTCTGCGCGACCGCGTGGCGCACGAGCTGCCGGGCATCCGACTGGAACAGGCCCCGCCGGCCAGCGAGGGCGAGCTGGCCCTGGCGCACACGCCGAGCTACATCAATGCGGTGCTGCAGGGGCACCTGAGCGCCGCGCAGCTCCGCGAGATCGGTTTCCCGTGGTCAGAGCGCATGGCCGAGCGGGCGTGCCGCTCGGTGGGTGCGACCATCCAGGCGGCTCGCGTTGCGCTGCGCCAGGGGGTGGCGGCCAACCTGGCCGGGGGAACTCACCACGCCAGCGCCGACAAGGGTGGCGGCTATTGCGTCTTCAATGACGTGGCGGTGGCCGCACGATTGATGCAGGCCGAATGGCACCGCCTGCACCGGCGCCTGTTGCGGGTGGCAGTGATCGACCTCGATGTGCATCAGGGCAACGGCACCGCAGCCATCTTCTGCGACGACCCCACGGTGTTCACCCTGTCATTGCATGGCGAGAAGAACTTTCCCTTCCGCAAGGAGCCCAGTGACCTTGACGTGAACCTGCCCGATGGCTGCACCGACGAGCCTTACCTGGTCGCGCTCGATACGGCTCTGGCCGAACTGTGGGCCCGCCATCGCGAGGGTCCGCCGGGCTTGATCTTCTTCCTGGCGGGCGCCGACCCGCATGAAGGCGACCGCCTGGGCCGCCTCAAGCTGAGCACGGCCGGGCTGGCGGAACGAGACCGCCGCGTGTTCGCCGCAGCGCGCGAACGGCGCATCCCGCTCGCGCTTTCCATGGCCGGCGGGTATGGCCACGATCTCGGCACCACCGTGCAGGTGCAGGTCAACACCTTGAGGGAAGCGATCGAGAGTTGGCGGCAATGGAACAATGAGTCTTCATGAGCACGACACCACGACCCCAACCCGACGGCCGCGAGGCCTACCGCCACTTCACGCCCCTGGCCACCCGCTGGATGGACAACGATGCCTACGGGCACTTGAATAACGTCGTCTACTTCAGCCTCTTCGACACGGCGGTGAACCGCTACCTGATCGAAGCCGGCGCGCTCGACATCCACCGTGGCGAGGTCATCGGCCTGGTGGTCGAGACCCACTGCAACTACTTCGCATCGATCGAGTTCCCGCAGAGGGTGGAAGCGGGCATTCGGGTGGCGCACATGGGCTCTTCGAGCGTGCGCTACGAGATCGGCATCTTCGTGGCCGGTGAGCCGCTGGTGGCGGCGCGCGGGCATTTCATTCATGTGTATGTGGACCGGGCCACCCGCCGGCCCGCCACCTTGCCACCGGCGCTGCTCAAGGCCTTGAAGGAGTTGACCGTTTGAAACCCAAGCCTGAGCAAACTGCAGCCGTCGACGCTGCCATCACCTCGCGCCGCTCGCTACGCGCTTACCTGCCCACACCGGTGCCGAGAGCGACCATCGAAGACATCTTGCAGGTGGCCTCGCGTGCACCCTCGGGCACCAACACGCAGCCGTGGAAGGTCTATGTGTTGACGGGTGAACCGCTGCAGAGCCTTTCGCGGCAGATCCTCGAAGCCTTCGACGACCCGGCGCAGTCCGCCGGCCATCAGCAGGAGTACGCCTACTACCCGACCCAATGGGAGTCGCCCTACATCGACCGCCGCCGCAAGGTGGGCTGGGACTTGTACGGACTGCTCGGCATCGGCAAGACCGACAAGGAGCGCATGCATGCGCAGCACGGGCGCAACTACCACTTCTTCGATGCGCCGGTGGGCTTGATGTTCACCATCGACCGCATCATGGAAAAGGGCAGCTGGCTCGACTACGGCATGTTCCTGCAAAACATCATGGTGGCCGCGCGCGGGCGCGGGCTCGACACCTGCCCGCAGGCCGCCTTCACGCAGTTCCACAAGATCATCATGCCGGCCATCGGTGCGAGCGCCGATGAAATGCTGGTGTGCGGCATGTCGCTGGGTCATGCCGACCCGGCGGCGATTGAAAACTCTCTGGTGACCGAGCGCGAGCCGGTGGCTGGTTTTGCGAGGTTCCTATGAAGCCTGCTGTTCTCGTGGCCCGAGCCATTCAACCTGAAGTCGTGGCGCGCTTGCGCAATCACTTTGACGTCGAAGACAACCCCAACGACCAGGTGTTCAGCAAAGACGAGCTCATTGCCCGCCTGAAAGGCAAACAAGGCATCTTCGCCACTGGCAGCGAGCGCATCGACGAGGCCGTGCTGTCGGCCAACCCGGAGCTGCGTGCGGTGTGCAACATGGCGGTGGGCTACAACAACATCGACGTGCCAGCCTGCACGGCGCGCGGTGTGGTCTGCACCAACACGCCCGACGTGCTCACCGAAACCACGGCCGACTTCGGCTTCGCACTGATGATGGCCACGGCGCGCCGCATCGCCGAGTCAGAGCACTTCTTGCGGCGCGGCGAATGGAAGAAGTGGTCGTTCGACATGTTCACCGGCAGCGACATCCATGGCGCGACGCTCGGCATCCTCGGCATGGGTCGGATCGGGCAGGCGATTGCGCGGCGCGGCGCGCATGGTTTTGGCATGCGGGTGATCTATCACAACCGCTCGCGGCTCGATGCCGCCATCGAGCAGGAATGCCGAGCCTCCTACGTCAGCAAACACGAGCTGCTGCAGCAGGCTGACCACCTGGTGATCGTGGTGCCGTACTCGCCGGCCTCGCACCACGCGATCGGTGCGGTCGAGCTGGCCCAGATGAAGCGCACGGCCACGCTGACCAACATCGCACGCGGTGGTGTGGTGGACGATGCGGCGCTCGCCCAGGCGCTGGCCACCGGGCTGATCGCTGCCGCCGGGCTCGATGTGTTCGAAGGCGAGCCCGCCGTGCACCCGCACCTGCTGACCGTGCCCAACGTCGTGCTCACGCCGCACATCGCCAGCGCCACGGTGTCAACACGCCTCGCCATGGCCGACCTCGCGGCCGACAACCTGATCGCCGCGCTCGGCTTCGGGCCTTCTGCCGGCAAGCCGCCGACCCCCATCAACCCCGAAGTCTTGCGGCCTGCCCCCTGAGAGAATCACCTGCATGCAAACACCGTGGTGGTTCGTTGCGGCGCTCGCCGTTCTCAATCTCTTGCTGTTGCTCTGGTTGGTGTTTCGCCGGCCGCCCGTCGATGACTCG
This sequence comes from Rhizobacter sp., assembly GCA_014380155.1. Taxonomy (GTDB): domain Bacteria; phylum Pseudomonadota; class Gammaproteobacteria; order Burkholderiales; family Burkholderiaceae_C; genus Rhizobacter. The sequence goes on from JACMKJ010000005.1 coordinate 7,813, forward strand.
CTGAAGACCGAACTGCGCGTTTCCAGCGAGAGGCTGGAACGTGAGCTGCGCGACGAGCTGGGCCGCAGTGCCCAGGGCACACGCCAGGAGCTGGGCAGCACGCTCGCCAACTTTCAGCAGGCGCTGACCGGCGCACAAACCGGCGTGGCCCGCTTGCAGAGCGAGCAGATCGACGGCTTTCGCACACAGCTTGCGGCCATGCAGCAGGCGATTGCCGAGCAGTTGCGCGCGCTCTCAGAAGCCAACGAGCGGCGCCTCGGCGACGTGCGTACCGCAGTCGAGCAGCGGCTCACCACCTTGCAGCATGGCAACGAACAAAAGCTCGAACAGATGCGCGCCACCGTCGACGAAAAGCTGCACGCCACGCTGGAGCTGCGCCTGGGTGAAAGTTTCAAGCTGGTGGCCGACCGGCTCGACAAGGTGCATGCCGGCCTGGGCGAGATGCAGGTCTTGGCCAAGGACGTGGGCTCACTCAACCGCGTGCTGAACAACGTGAAGACACGCGGCACCTTCGGCGAGGTGCAACTCGCCGGCCTGCTGGAGCAGGTGTTCACGCCCGACCAGTACGCCAAGAACGTGGAGACCGTGCCGGGCAGTGGCGCGCGGGTGGAATTTGCCATTCGCTTGCCAGGGCAACGCGTCGATGGCGTGCCGCTGTGGCTGCCCATCGACGCCAAGTTCCCGCGCGAAGACTACGACCGCTTGCTCGATGCGCACGACCGCGCCGACGCACCCGGCGCCGAGCTGGCCGCCAAGGCGATCGAGCAGCGCCTGCGCCTGGAGGCCAAGACGATTCGCGACAAGTACGTGGCGCCACCACACACCACCGACTTCGGCATCCTCTTCGTGCCGACCGAAGGGCTGTATGCCGAGGCTTTGCGCCGCGCTGGCCTGGTCGAGTCGATGCAGCGCGAATACCGTGTGATGTTGTGTGGCCCGACCACCTTGCTCGCCACGCTCACCAGCCTGCAAATGGGCTTTCGCACGCTGGCGCTGGAGAAGCGCTCGGTCGAAGTGTGGGAGGTGCTGGGCGCCGTCAAGACCGAGTTCGCGAAGTTCGGCGACGTGCTGGCCAAGACCAAGAAGAAGCTCGACGAGGCCAGCAACAACATCTTGCAGGCCGAGGTGAGGGCTCGTGCCATGTCGCGCGAGTTGCGCTCGGTCGAGGCCTTGCCTGAAGCGAAGGCCAAGCTGGTATTGCCCCTGCCGGCCGATGGTTCATCGGGTGACCTGCTGGAGCCCGACACCTGACATGTCCCAGTTCTCGAGCCCCCTGCTGGCCTTGATCATGGGCCAGATCTGCCTGCACTCGTGCATGGCGGGTGTGCGGGTGGCGGGGCCCTTGCTGGCCTTGAAGAGTGGCCAGCCGACCTGGGCAGTCGGCGTATTGCTCGGTTTGTTTGCGGCCGCGCCGGTGGTGTCTTCCTTGTATGCGGGGCGCATGGCCGATCGCCACGGCTACCACCTGCCGGTGCACCTGGCGGTGGGCATGACGGTGTTAGGTGGCCTGATCGCGGTGGCTTCCACCTGGCTCGTGGCCTGGCAGTTCGGGCTGCTGTGCCTGGCCGCCTGCCTGTGCGGCGTGGGCACCAATTTCGGCCTGATTGCGATTCAGCGCACGGCAGGGCGGCTCGCAGAGGGGGACCGAGCCGGGCTCACGCGCGTCTTCAGCTGGCTGGGCCTGGCCCCGGCGCTCTCGAACGTGGTCGGGCCTGTGATGGCGGGCACGCTGATCGACGCGGTGGGGTTTCGAGGGGCCTTCGTCGCGCTGGCGCTGCTGCCGCTCGCCACCTTCTGGTGGTCGCGGCAGGTGCCGGTTGAAGTGACAACGAGTGTGATCGCGGTGGGCCCAAAACGCGCTTCGTGGGAGTTGTTGACCCTGCCCGGTATGCAGCGCCTGCTGCTCGTCAACTTCTTGATGTCGTCGAGCTGGGACCTGCACTCCTTCCTCGTGCCGGTGATCGGGCACGAGCGTGGGTTCAGTGCGTCGGCGATCGGGCTCATCCTGGGTGCGTTTGCGGCGGCGGTGGCCGGGGTGCGCGTGCTCATCCCGTTCTTGTCGCACCGCCTGCGTGAGCACCAGGTGCTGGTGGGCGCGATGCTGCTCACCGCGCTGGTGTTCAGCATCTACCCCTGGGTGAGTTCAGCCTGGCTGATGGCGATCTGCGCCGCAGCGCTCGGCCTCGCGCTGGGCGCCGTCAACCCGATGATCATGAGCACCTTGCACCACCTCACGCCAAGCGACCGGCATGGCGAGGCGATTGCGTTGCGCTCCATGACCATCAACGCCAGCAGCGCGCTGATGCCGCTGCTGTTTGGCGCGGTGGGTGCGGCGATCGGCGCGTCGACGCTGTTCTGGCTGATGGGCGCCGCGGTGGGCGCAGGCAGCTGGCAGGCGCGGAGGGTTGGCCGCGACTGAGGCTCAGAAGCG
>JACMKJ010000242.1 GCA_014380155.1 Rhizobacter sp.
CTGCTGATCTTCGGCCACGTGCTGCAGGACCACGTGAAGGTCTACGACCGCATCGACTACACCGCTTTCCTGGTGCCTGGCCTGGTGATGATGAGCGTGCTGCAGAACGCCTTCGCCAACAGTTCGTCGTCCCTGATCCAGAGCAAGATCATGGGCAACCTGGTGTTCGTGCTGCTCACCCCGCTGTCCCACTGGAGCTGGTTCGTCGCCTATGTCGGCTCGTCGATCGCGCGCGGCCTGTGCGTCGGCTCCGGCGTGTTCCTGGTGACCGTGTGGTTCACCAAGGTCACGTTCGCGGCGCCCCTGTGGATCGTGGTCTTCGCGGTGCTGGGCGCCGGCATGCTGGGCGCGCTGGGGCTGATCGCCGGCCTCTGGGCCGAGAAGTTCGACCAGATGGCCGCGTTCCAGAACTTCGTCATCATGCCGATGACCTTCCTGTCCGGCGTGTTCTATTCGATCCACTCGCTGCCGCCGTTCTGGCAGCAGGTGAGCCACCTCAACCCGTTTTTCTACATGATCGACGGCTTTCGCTACGGCTTCTTCGGCGTGAGCGACGTTTCACCCTGGCTCAGCCTCGCGATCGTCGGCACCGCCATGCTGGCCGTCAGCGCCGTTGCCGTGCACCTGCTGCGCATCGGCTACAAGATCCGCAGCTAAAGGAGGCCGACCATGACTGCCGGGGAACTGCAATCCATCATCGCCGCGGGCATCGCCTGCGAGCACATCGAGGTCGACGGCGACGGACGCCATTGGTCGACTGTGGTCGTGTCAGCCGAGTTCGCCGGCCTGCGTACTCTGCAACGGCACCAGCGCGTGTATGCCACGCTCGGTGCGAGAATGCACACCGACGAGGTGCACGCCTTGTCGATCAAGACATTCACGCCCACCGAGTGGGCGGGCCACCCACACTGAACATCCCATGGACAAGCTCCTGATTCGCGGCGGCAATCGTCTCAACGGCGAGGTGCGCATCTCCGGCGCCAAGAATGCAGCATTGCCGGAGTTGTGCGCGGCGCTGCTCACCGCCGAGCCCATGACCCTGCGCAACATCCCGCGCCTGCAGGACGTGGCGACGATGCTCAAGCTCATCCGCAACATGGGGTCGACCGCCGAGTTCAGCCCGGACGGCACCGTGGTCATCGACTCCGGCCAATTGCACTTTCCCGAAGCGCCGTACGAGATGGTCAAGACCATGCGTGCCGCGGTGCTGGCGCTGGGCCCGCTGCTGGCGCGCTTCGGTGAAGCCACCGTGTCGCTGCCGGGCGGCTGCGCCATCGGTGCCCGGCCCGTCGACCAGCACATCAAGGGCCTGCAGAAGATGGGCGCCGAGATCGTCATCGAGCACGGCTACATGATCGCCAAGCTGCCCAAGGGCTGGACGCGCCTCAAGGGGGCCAGCATCGCCACCGACATGGTGACGGTGACGGGCACCGAAAACTTCATGATGGCCGCGGCACTCGCCGAGGGCGAAACCATCCTGGAGAACCCGGCGATGGAGCCCGAGATCACCGACCTGGGCGAGATGCTCAACACGATGGGCGCGAAGGTCGAAGGCCATGGCACCGGCCGCATCCGCATCGAGGGCGTCGAGAAGCTGCATGGCGGCACGCACAAGGTGGTGGCGGACCGCATCGAGGCCGGCACCTTCCTGTGCGCGGTGGCCGCCACCGGCGGCGACGTGCTGCTGAA
>JACMKJ010000006.1 GCA_014380155.1 Rhizobacter sp.
CACATCAACGCTGGCCTATTTGGTGTTGCTGCGCGTAGAGATTGCCCGTTTCACCCTGCGTGCTTTCTTGCGAAAACACGCCGACTCGTCTCTGTTGCTCTGATCCTCACCTCACGGTGGACAGCCGTTAGCTGCTACGCCGCCCTGTGCAGTCCGGACCTTCCTCCAGTGCCTCCTTTCGGAGATTGCACCAGCGGCGGTCTGGCTTGCTTCACGCGGCGGATTGTCTCACCGAGCGCGGTACTGGACCTTGTTGGGCTGGCGCTCCGGTGTCAGGTCAAAGAAGTCGATGTACTTCTTGAAGAGCTTGGTCGACGGGGCGTTCTTGGTCAGCAGGCCATCGGCACGCAAGCGCTCGGCGGCGATGCGCAGCTCGAGCTTGGCACCACCGCGCAGCTCGGGGATGGCGGCGAGGATGCGTTGCACGTCGTCAGGCAATGCAGGCGCCGCAGGCTTGGGCGCCGGCTTCGCCACAACAGCCGGTGCCTTGCGCGCAGGTGCAGCACGTTTTCGCGGCGCACTCGGTGCGGCCTCGGGCTTCTTTTGGTGCAGCAGGTCGACAAAGTTGTCGTAGACCGGCTTGGAGTCGTCACCCGTCTTGCCTTTCTGGCCGATGCCTTCGACACGGCAGCCCTTCTCGCGCAGGCGGATCACCAGCGGCGCGAAGTCGGAGTCCGACGAGACGATCACCGCCACGTCGGGCCGCTCGGCCACGGCGAGGTCCATCGCATCGACCGCGAGCGCGATGTCGTTGGCGTTCTTGCCACTCGACAGGTTGACGATGGGGCGAATGGAATGGGCCTTGAACAACTTCTGGTGCGTGACTGCCGACTCGGCCGTGCAATAAGCCCGCCGCACGTGGATGGCGCCGTGCTCGGCCAGTACCTTGGCAATGGCCTGCTCGATCACACCGGCCGAGACGTTGTCGGCGTCGATCAGCAACATCACCCGCTTTTGTGCATTCATGTGAGTTTCCAAGCCAGGGTTTCGCCACCTCGCAGTGGCTTGAGTTCGGTGTCGCCGAAGGGCAGCGTCTCGGGCAAGGCCCAAGGCTCCTTGCGCAAAGTCACCGTACCACTGTTGCGCGGCAGGCCGTAGAACGCCGGGCCATGAAAGCTGGCAAAAGCTTCGAGCTTGTCGAGCGCGCCGGCGGCCTCGAAAGCTTCGGCATACAGCTCCAGCGCACTCAGTGCGGTGTAGCAGCCGGCGCAGCCGGTGGCGTGCTCCTTCAGGTGGGCCGCGTGTGGCGCGCTGTCGGTGCCGAGGAAGAATCGGTCGCTGCCCGAGGCCACGGCCTGCACCAGCGCCTGGCGGTGTTCTTCACGCTTAAGCACCGGCAGGCAGTAGTAGTGGGGGCGCACGCCGCCGAGAAAAATGGCGTTGCGGTTGTAGAGCAGGTGGTGAGCGGTGACGGTGGCAGCGGTGTGCGCGCCAGCCTCGGCCACGTACTGCGCGGCTTCGCGGGTGGTGATGTGTTCGAAGACGATCTTCAACTCGGGGAAATCACGGCGCAGCGGAATCAGCTGCGTGTCGATGAACACCTTTTCGCGGTCGAAGAGGTCGATGTCGGGGCTGGTGACTTCACCATGCACCAGCAGCAGCAGGCCTTCGCGCTGCATCGCTTCGAGCGTGGCGTAGGTCTTGCGCAGGTCGGTGACACCAGCGTCGCTGTTGGTGGTGGCGCCGGCGGGGTAGAGCTTGACGGCGACGACACCGGCGTCTTTGGCGCGCCGGATCTCATCGGCGGGCAAGTTGTCGGTGAGGTAGAGCGTCATCAAGGGCTCGAAGCTCACCCCCTTCGGCACGGCAGCCAGGATGCGCTCACGGTAGGCCAGCGCCTGCGCTGCGGTGGTCACCGGCGGCTTGAGGTTCGGCATGATGATCGCGCGGGCGAACTGGCGCGCGGTGTCGGGCAACACGGCGGCCAGCGCGGCGCCATCGCGCACATGCAGGTGCCAATCGTCGGGTCGGGTGATGGTGAGTGAGGTGGCGTGCAAAGTCATGCGCGGAATTCTCGCACCCGGGCCTGTCCACCCCTGCGGGTTCTGCCTTGCGGAATCCAGCCTCAGGGCTAGCGAGCATTGCCTTCGCACAGTCGTGCAGCACCATCCCAACCCGAGTGAACGACGCAAAGGCCGGCCTCATGGACACCGAACGCGACAACTCCTACGTGCTGGGCTACCACGGCTTCGTGTACACCAGCCGGCGCATCGCCAGCGGCCCCACCACCCGCTACCCCGGCGTGCTGCTGCTCAGCGCCGACTACCAGCCGTTCGTGCTGACCCCCGAAGGCGGCCCCGCGCTGAGTGCCAACGCCGCCGTGGTGGCCCCCCGCGTGGCGCGCAGCCTCGACGCGCAAGGTGTGCCGCTGCTCAGCTTCAACGTCATGCCGTCGCACGATGCGTATCACGTCTTTCGGGCCATGCAGCGCCCCGGCCTGCTGGCCATCGACCGTTATGCCTTCAGCCCACTCGACGAGGCGTTTGGCCTGCTGTGCCGCGGAGAGGCTCGCCTGTCGGACGCCACCCTGATCTTCGAGCAGACCTTGACTGTGGCGGTGCCGTTGATGCCGCCGGCTGCGCCGCCCGACGCCACCTCGCTGCAGATCTTGCGCATGCTCGAAAACAACCCCGAGCTCAGCCTCGACGAGTTGGCGCGTGTGTGCGGGCGGTCGCAGCATGCGATGTCGCGCCTGTTTGCCGCCGCGGTGGGCATGTCGCTGCGCGACTACCACGGCTGGCTCAAGCAGCGTCGCACCTACAAGCTGCTGTGCAGCAACCGCTCTCTCACCGACGTGGCGCAGGCAGCGGGCTTCGTCGACTCGCCGCACTTCTCGCGCACCTTTGCCCGCTGGTACGGGCAAAGCCCGTCGTTCAGCCGCGACCCGAAGTTCGTGCGGGTGATCAACCCACGGCAGGCACACGAGCCCGCGTGCCTATCACAAACCGGGCCCGAGGGCTTGATACCGCTGCCCACCGGAAAGCGCTGATCAACAAGCCGGGCCCTGCGCCCAAGAATCCGTCTCCCCGCCCAGACAACAAAGGAGACACTCCATGAGGATTCACGCAGCAGCCCGGTTCGCGAAAGCGGCCATCGCCATTGGCGCCTTGGTGGTTTCAGCGGCCGCCACCGCGCAGGCCAATCCCTATGAGCGCGGCCCCGCGCCCACCACCGCCTCGCTCGAAGCGAGCCGCGGTCCGTTTGCAACCAGCTCGTTCACCGTCAGCCGCCCCAGCGGCTATGGCGCGGGCACCGTCTACTACCCGACCAACGCCGGCGGCACGGTCGGCGCCATTGCCATCGTGCCGGGCTTCCTGGCGCGCCAGTCGAGCATCAACTGGTGGGGCCCTCGACTGGCCTCGCACGGTTTCGTGGTCATCACCATCGACACCAACTCGACCTTTGACCAGCCCACCAGCCGCTCGCGCCAGCAACTGGCCGCACTCGACCAGGTGGCCGCATTGGCCCGCACCAGCAGCAGCCCGATCTACAACCGCGTCGACACCACACGCATGGGCGTGATGGGCTGGTCGATGGGTGGCGGCGGCACGCTGATCTCGGCGCAGAACCGCCCCTCCCTCAAGGCAGCCGCGCCACAAGCACCGTGGAACAACTCGACCAACTTCTCGTCGGTCACGGTGCCCACGCTGATTCTGGCCTGTGAGAGCGACAGCACCGCACCGGTGAACCAACACGCCTCGCCGTTCTACAACAGCATGTCGCGCAACTCGAAGCAGTACCTCGAGATCAACAACGGCTCGCACAGCTGCGCCAACAGCGGCAACAGCAACCAGCCGTTGATCGGCAAAAGAGGCGTGGCCTGGATGAAGCGCTTCATGGACAACGACACCCGCTACACGTCGTTTGCCTGCGCCAACCCCAACAGCACCCGCGTGTCGGAGTTCCGCACCGCCAACTGCTCCTGAGCGCCCGCTCGGCCCCGGGGGCCTGCCTTCGGCGGGGGCGTACCCCGGGGTTCTCACCCTTGTTATTGCACGATCGTGCAGCGAATATCGTGGCTCCTGCGCACGCCTGTTTCAGGCCACGCCCATGCCCCGACCTTACGACCCCGCTGTCCCCAGCCCGGCTGAATCGCCGCCCGGCGTGGTGCGCGACTGCTCGTATGTGCTCGGGTACCACGGCTTCGTGTACACCGGCCACCAGCTGTCCAGCAGCATGACGGTGCGGCACTCGGCAGTGCTGCTGCTGAGTGCCGACTACACGCCCTTCCAGGTCAGCCTGCGAGGCGGCAAGACGGTGAGCGCCCGGGCGATGGTGGTGCCGCCACTGGTGGCGCGCGGCCTCGCGGCCGACGGGGTGCCGCTGTTGAGTTTCAACATCTTTCCCTCGCACCGGGCCTTCCACATCTTCTGCGCGATGCACCACCCCGGCGTGGTGGCGCTCGATCGCCACGCGTTCAACCAGCTGGATGCGGTGATCGCCGCCATGGTCAAAGGCGACGTGTCGTTCAAGCAGGCCGAAGAGGTGTTCGAGTTGGCGGTGGCCGAAGCCACGCGCCAGCTGCCACCGGCACCGGCGCCCGACCCCAAGGCACTCGGCCTGATCCGCCTGCTCGACGAAAACCCCAAGCTCAGCCTGGACGAACTGGCGCGCTTGTTCGGCCGCTCCAACGCGGCAATGTCGCGCATGTTTTCTCAGGTGGTGGGCATGTCGCTGCGCGACTACCAGAGCTGGCAGCGGCAGCGTCGCATGGTCGACCTGCTGTACACCCCACGCTCGCTCACCGACGTGGCCTACGGCGCGGGGTTTTCCGACTCGCCGCAGTTTTCACGCACCTTCTCGCGCTGGTACGGCAAGAGCCCGTCGTTCAGCCGCGACCCGAAGTTCGTGCGGGTGTTTTTGCGCGACGGCGAGGCCGCATCCCGTCAAGACGCCGGCTGAGACGCCGCGGGCGGGGGCCCGTCCTGCGGGATCAGCGACTTCTGATCAGCCGGCAACTGGGCGCGCAAGGCGTCGAGCTGCGCCTTTTTCTGCTCGTCGGTGAGGGTGGTGTCTTGCTGCACGAACATGGCCTCCATGCTCAGGCGCGCGTAGAAGTCGGCCTGGCCGAACAAGGCGTTGGCAGTGGCTTCGTCGAAGTGCCGGCGTTTCACCGCTTCCATCTGGTCGAAGAACGTGCGCGCCTCCTGCATGTTGCCGGGGATGCCCTTGGGCTGCATCTCGTCGCGAATGTCTTTGGTGTAGCTGCGGTAGTCGGTGATCAGCTTGTAGGCCTTCTCAGCGTCTTCTTTCGGCAGGCCTTCGCGCAGCGTGCGCTCCAGCCGAGCGAGGTCGGTTTCAGACAAGTCTTCGGGCATGGAGTTCAGCAGCGCCTCGACCGAAGCACGAGTGTCTTTGTCGATCACCAGACCGCCGGCAAACCCCAGCTCGAACAGGCGCGACGCGTCCATCGTCGCTCCCATCGCGTCCGACACCGTCACCACCCAGGGCGCCGCGCCACCCGCGCCCGAGGCGGGCGAGCGGCCAGCCTTCGCCGCAGCCTG
>JACMKJ010000243.1 GCA_014380155.1 Rhizobacter sp.
CGCCACCTATGCGCTCGACCCTCAAGGCGCGTTAGCCCAGGCTGAGGCGTCACAGGCGCGCTGGCTGAAGAACGAGCCGCAAGGCGCTCTCGACGGCGTGCCGGTCACCATCAAGGAAAACATCGCAAGCCGTGATGTGCCGATCCCGCTTGGCACCGCAGCCACCGAGCTGGTGCCGGCCGAACGCGACGCACCCCCCGCCGCCCGCCTGCGCGAAGCCGGCGCGGTGATCCTGGGCAAAACCACCATGCCCGACTACGGCATGTTGTCGTCGGGCTTGTCGAGCTTTCACCCGCTCGCGCGCAACCCCTGGGACGTGAGCAAGAACCCGGGTGGCAGCAGCGCCGGTGCCGCTGCCGCGTCGGCCGCCGGTTACGGCCCTCTGCATCTGGGCACCGACATCGGCGGCTCGGTGCGCCTGCCTGCGGCGTGGTGCGGCATCTTTGCGTTGAAGCCCAGCCTGGGCCGCATCCCGATCTACCCGCCGTATGCCGGCCGTGTGGCCGGGCCCATGACACGCAGCGTGCAAGACGCCGCGCTGATGATGCGCGTGCTCTCGCTGCCCGATGCGCGCGACTCGATGAGCCTGCCCTACCAGCCGATCTCGTGGCTGGAGCTCGCCCGCCCGCTGCGCGGCCTGAAGATCGGTTTGATGATGGACGCCGGCTGGGGTTTGCCCGTCGACCCAGAGGTGGCAAAGGCGGTGCAAAGCGCAGCGCACGCGTTCGAAGCCGCCGGCGCCATCGTCGAGCCGCTCAAGCCCTTCATGACACGCGGCATGGCCGAAGGCATGGACCAGTTCTGGCGGTGCCGCGCGTGGATGGACATCTCGGCCCTCTCGCCCGAGCGGCGCGCCAAGGTGCTGCCCTTCATCGTCGAATGGGCGCGGGGCGGCGCGGGCCTCTCCGGCGAGCAGGTGTTCAAGGGCTTCAGCCAGATGGGCGTGATGCGCGAAGCGGCGGTCTCCGCGTGCCAGCCCTTCGACTTCGTGTTCACACCCACCTCGCCGATCGCGGCCTACGCTGCCGAGCTGCCTTGCCCGACCAACGATCCGGCGCAACCCTTCGAGCACATTGCCTTCACGCTGCCCTACAACATGAGCGAGCAGCCGGCGGCCAGTGTCAACTGCGGCCACACCTCGGGCGGTTTGCCGATTGGTCTGCAGATCGTGGGCGCCCGCCACGACGACCTGGGCGTGCTGCAGATGGCCCGCGCCTGGGAGCAGCTGCGGCCTGCACAACGGCCGTGGCCGATGGACTGACACCCGTCCGCGAGATTCCCACACCTTAGGGATGCGGCCCCAGGGGGCGAAGCCTACCCTTGCTCGCCATGAACCCAGCCCCCACTTCCGAACGGCCCGAGCGTGTGGCCGTGATCGTGGTGCACGGCATCGCCGACCAGGTGCGCGGTGTCACCGGCGCCCAGGTCGCGACCCAGCTGGCGGCGGGCAGCCACGCGCCGGTGACCCGCATCAACACACCGATCGACGTGACGGCATTGGCCCCCGCGGTGCCGTTTCACCGCTGGGACCCGAAAGGTTGGATCGAACGCAGCAGCAAGTCGCTGCGCCAGTCATTGCGCAGCGACTTCCTCGATGCCCAGCTCGGCGAGCAGCCCGCGCCCACCCCGAGCGCCGTGGCCGATGCGCCACTGCCCAACAGCGCCGCCAGTGACAGTGGGGTCGACCACGGTGTGCGTTTCACCGACTACCTGCTGGCCAAGGCGGCTTCGGTGCGCCGCGGCGAAATCACGCCGCACCACTACGACATGCCGAGTCACCGCGTGAGCAGCCCGCTGCGCCAGACCGATGTGTTCGAGATGCACTGGGCCGACCTGTCGCGTCTGGGCGGCGGCGCGACGCGCATCCTCACCGAGCTGTTCACGCTCTTGTTCCACCTCTCCAAGCTCGGCTCCGACACGCTCTCGCTGGCCGATGTGGCGCTCGGCCCGAGCGGCGTCATGCGCTGGCTTGCGCGCACGCACCGCTGGGCCAACTGGGTGTTCTCGCGCGTGCTGGCGCTGCTGTTCCTGCAGCTGCTGATGTGTGCCTTGCTGTTGATCCCAGCGGCCTTGATCGTCGGGCGCGAGCGCTCGTTCAGCCTGGGTGCGGCCGTGCTGGCGGGCACCGCGCTGGCGGTGGTCTGCGTCTACCTGCTGCGCCGCCCATGGGTCTGGGGTTTCTGGGCGGGTTTGTCGGGCGGCGGGGTGCTGGCCTGGGCGGCGCTGCAGCATCCGGCCACCGGGGCCTGGTGGGTGATGCTGACCGGCGGGGCCTTGCTGCTGTGGGCCTACAAGCGCTTCCTGGGTTATTGCGAAGAGCGCTTTCGCGCCGTCTATGGCGTGGGCGCGGTGTTGATGGCGCTCACCCTGAGTGCCATCGTCTGGGGTGCGGCGGAGCACGACGTGGCCGGCGCCGGCGAGCGCATCGTGGCCGGTGTGCTGCGCGCGGTCGAGGTGCTGCTGCTCGCGCAGCTGAGCGGCTGGGTGCTGATGGCGCTGCTGGTCACCGCCGCAGTGAGCCTGGGCGAATGGGCCTGCAGTGGCGCGCACAACTCAGCCGAGCGCCGCCAGAGCATCGTCACCGCTCGGTTGGGCTTGTTCGTTTCGGTCGGCATCTTCGTGGCCTTCGTGATGACGGTGTGGGCGCTGGTCTCGCAACCGATGGAGGCGCTGGTCGAAGGGCTGCACTACGCGCCCTGGTGGTTTGCCGACGTGACGGTCGACGGGCGGCTGCAGTCCGGCCGTTTTCTCGCGCTGCGTTTCAGCGCCAGCACCGACACCTTCGCGGTGATCGCGGTGATGCTGCTTGCCTTGCTGGGCTTTGTGGCGCTGGTGTTTTTGCCCAGCGTGCTGATCGAAGTGCGGCTGGTCAAGGGCCCGGTCGCGCCGCGACTCGGCCACTGGCTCACCGCCGGCTACCGGGCACTCGACCGCCTGGTGCGCTGGTGGAGCTGGCTCATCACCCTCGTGCTGATCGGCGTGGCCGTGCTGCTGGTGGGCAGCCAGCTCGCGCGCCTGGGGATTTCGTTGCCATGGCTCGGGGTGGTGGCCTTGCCGGTGGGCAGCTGGTCGGGCGACTTGCTGGCCAAGCTGGTGCTGCTGGTGGCCGGCGGCGCGGTCGGCTTGGTGGCCATTGGCGGTGTGGCGTTCAAGCAGCTCAAGGCCTTGCGCGCACCGCTCGATGCGGCACTCGATGTCGACAACCACTTTCGTGAATTCCCGCGCAAGGCCATCCCGAGGGTGATGATCATCGAGCGTTATGTGGCGGTGCTGGAGCATGTGCTGAAGCAGGGCTATGACCGCATCGTGATCGTGGCGCACAGCCAGGGCACGGTGATCACCGCCGACCTGCTGCGCTACCTGCAGCGCCGTGGGCAGCTGCTGCCTGCCACCCATGGCGACGACCGCCTGCTGCTGCTCGGCCGCGAGCTCGCGGCGCGCAACGTGCGCCTGCTCACCTGCGGCAGCCCGCTGCGGCAGTTGTATGCGCTGCGTTTCCCGTGCCAATACGGCTGGGTGCTTGGAAAGAACGGCAGCCACGGCCCCGACCCGCGCGCCGACCTGGGGGTGGCGCACTGGGTCAACGTGTGGGCGGCCGGCGACTACGTAGGCCGCTGGTTGTGGACCACCGCCCGCGACCCGGCCCTGCCGGCGCTCTCAGTCGACGCGACGGCCTACGACGGCAAGCCCACCCAGCAAGC
>JACMKJ010000017.1 GCA_014380155.1 Rhizobacter sp.
ACTCCTTCTTTGCACGCTTCTCGGCGTGGCCGGCCTGGCTGCCTGCGGGGGCGACCCCGCCTCAGTGGCCACGCCCGTGCTGACCGAGGTGCCCGTAGCAGCCGCTGCGACGCCCGCGGCCTACACCGAGTTCGTCCAGCAGCAATCGGCCACTGAGACGGCCGATCCGCTGAGCCTGGACACCTTTGCCACGGCGCCCGGCAATGAAAGTGATGACCCGGTGGTTCTGAACTGAACGCCCGACCACGTGGCCGGCTCACAAGGCCGGCTGCGTGGCCCGTTCCGACGAACCCCTTACAGCACGACCTTCACCATCGGGTGGGTCGACAGGGTGCGGTACAGCTCATCGAGCTGCTCGCGGCTGGTGACCAAGACGGTCACCGTCACGCCCAGGTACTTGCCACCGCTGCTCGGGCGGATCTCGACGCTCGCTGCATCAAAGCCGGGGTCGAAGTTTTTCGCCACTGCCGTGACGGCATGTACAAACCCATCGACGTTGGCGCCCATCACCTTGATGGGGAACTGCGACGGGTATTCGATCAGCGACTGTTCGGGCGGGATGTCTTGCATGGTCAGATGGATTGAGAAAGCTTGGCGCGCTGGTAGGCCTCGAACAGCCGCGCATACACCGGGCCGGGCTTGCCGCGCAAGGCGCCGTGACCGACCGGCTCGCCGTCGAGCAGCGTGACGGGCAGCACTTCTTTTGACGCTGAACTGAGCATCAGCTCGTCGGCCGCCAGCACCTCGGCCTCAGGCACGGGGCGCAGGTTGAAGGCAATGCCCTCTTCTTCACACAGCTCGCGCATCAGCTCGTAGCGCACCCCTTCGAGCAGGTGCTCGCTCTTGGGCGGGCCCAGCACCGCGCCCTCGTGCACCACCCACACATTGCTCGACGACGCCTCGGTGAGGTAGCCATCGCGAATGAGGATGGTCTCGACCGCACCACGATCGGCCGACATCTGGCGCGCCAATACGTTGCCCAGCAGCGAGATCGACTTGAGGTCGCCATGTTCCCAGCGGAAGTCGCGCGCGGTGATGCAGGACACACCCTTGTGGCGCTGCTCGGGCGCGGGCGGCAGCAGCGGGTTGCTCATCATGAACACCGTGGGCGATATGTCGGTGGGCATCACATGGTTGCGTGGTGCCACACCGCGTGTCACCTGGAGGTAGATTGCCTGATCGTCGCTCTCATGCGCGGCGACGAGCTTGCGGCAATGCGCCAGCCACTGCGCTTCGGTGAACGGGTTGGCGATGCGGATCTTGGACAGCCCACGGTTCAGGCGAGCCATGTGTTCGTCGAAGCGAAACAGGCGCCGGCCATAAACCGGCAAGGCTTCATAGATGCCATCGCCGAACAGGAAACCGCGGTCGAGCACCGACACGCGAGCATCTCGCACAGCGAGGAACTCGCCGTTGAGGTAACACAGGCTGTCAGCGAGCTGGTCAGGAACGGCTGTCATGGTGCCCCCTGCATGTGTCGGGAGAACGAGGTTACTTGATCCACAGGCGCATGGCATCCCATGCCCGGCCAAAAATGCCGGCTTGTTCGACCGCGCCCAAGACCACCAGGGGCCGCTCGGCCACCACGGTGCCCGAGGGCGTGCTGACCTTGAGTGTGCCCACACGTTGGCCCTGGGTGAGCGGGGCCACCAGCGGGTCGGTGCGCTCGACCTTGGTTTGCAGCTTGGCGCCGTCGCCCTTGGGCACGCTGACAAACACCGCGGCAGCGCTGCCGAGCTGGGCGTCGTTGGCCTTGCCCTTCCAGACCGGCACGGTGACCACCGCCTTGTTGGCCTCGAACAGGCGCACGGTGTCGAAGGCCTGGAAGCCCCAGTTCAGCAATTTCTGGCTTTCATTGGCGCGGGCGTCCATCGAGGCCGCGCCCATCACCACGCTGAGCAATCGGCGCTTGCCACCGCCCGCGCCGCTGGCCGCGAGGTTGGGGAAATCGCGCTGTGCCGACACCACCATGCAATAACCGGCGGCTTCGGTGTAGCCGGTTTTCATGCCGTCGACGCTCGGGTCGCGCAGCAGCAGCACGTTGCGGTTGTTCTCGTTGGTGGTGGGCGAACCCTCCAGGTGGTACTTCTTGATCGAGTACAGCGGGTAGTGCTCGGGAAAGTCATTGATGATGTGGGCGGCAATCACCGCCACATCACGCGCCGTGCTCTTGTGGCCGGCTTCGGTGAGGCCGGTCACGTTTTTGAAGCTGGTGTTCTTCAGCCCCCAGGCCAGGGCCTGGCGGTTCATCATCGCCACGAAGTTCTCGACCGTGCCGCCCACACCCTCGGCCAGCACCACCGAGGCGTCGTTGCCCGAGTTGACGATCACCCCGCGCAGCAGTTCGGACACCTTCGGCTTCATGCGCGGCTCGACGAACATCAACGAGCCGCCGCCCTTGCGCTCTTCCCAGGCCCGCAGCGAGACCGGCAGGGTCTGCTCCAGCGTCAGCTTGTTTTCACGCAAGGCGGTGAAGGTGATGTAGGCCGTCATCAGCTTGGTCAGCGAGGCCGGGTCGGCCACGGTGTCGGCTTCGCGTTCGGCGAGCGTCTGGCCGGTGGTGATGTCGATCAGCAGGTAGCCACGTGCCGCCACTTCGGGTGGCGAGGGCATTTGGGCAAAAGCAGTGCCGACGGAAACGGCCAGGGTGAGCGCGAAAGTGAAAGCGAGGGCGAACAGTCTTTTCATTGGATGGGGTTCAGAGTGAGAGAGCGTGGGGTCACGCCAGGCTTCTTATGAGCCGTGGCGCACCACCAAGTTCTTGAGCAAGGTCAGTTGCCCATGAAAAAAATGGCCGGCGCCGGGGATCACGGTCACCGGCAGGGCCTGCGGGCGGGCCCAATCGAGCGTGGCCGAGAGGGGCACCACGTCGTCGGCTTCGCCGTGGATGACCAGCGTGTCGTCGGGCACGGGGGGCATCTGCTGCTTCTGTGTCGACGGGCCGACCAACACCAGCCGCGTGGCCTTGGCACCAGCGGGCAGGCGCTGCGCGGCTTCTGACGCCACGTAAGCGCCGAAGGAGAAACCCGCCAGCACCAGCGGCAGGGCGGCATCGCGGTGGGCGGCGATCACGGCCAGCGCATCGTCGATCTCGCCACGGCCGTCGTCCCAGACGCCTGCGGAGCCACCCACGCCGCGGAAGTTGAAGCGCACCGAGCGCAAGCCCAGCTGCACGAAGGCGCGCGCCAGCGTCTGGGCGACCTTGTTGTCCATGGTGCCGCCGTGCTGGGGGTGCGGGTGGCACACCACCACCACACCGTTCGGCGG
The DNA here is from genome assembly GCA_014380155.1 of Rhizobacter sp. GTDB lineage: Bacteria > Pseudomonadota > Gammaproteobacteria > Burkholderiales > Burkholderiaceae_C > Rhizobacter. Next base: position 3,268 of record JACMKJ010000017.1, read on the forward strand.
CGTGCTGGGTTCGTCGACCGCACATTCGATGGCACCGGCCGGGCCGGCGATGCTCACCCGCTTGGTTTGTGGGTTCATCGGCCGACCGAGTCAGGCAGCAACAGGCGCTCCACCACCACACCGTTTTTCAGGTGCGATTCGACGATCTCGTCGATGTCGTCGTTGTCCACATACGTGTACCAGACGGCCTCGGGGTAGACCACCGCCACCGGCCCGCCGGCGCAGCGGTCCATGCAGCCCGCCTTGTTGACCCGCACGCCGCCAGGGCCATTGAGCTTCTCGGCCTTGGCGAGCGATTTGCAACGGTCGAAGCCTGCTTGTGCGTTGTGGTGAGCACAGCTGTCTTCACCGTTGTCGCGCTGGTTGAGGCAGAAAAAGATGTGTCGCTTGAAATAGGTCATGGTGCATTTTAAGGAGCCGGCTCGCGCGCGGCCACGCGGGCCAGCAGGTAAACCAGCGCTGCGTAAGGCCACAGCCAGCCCACCCACTGCGCAGCACCGTGAAAGCGAATGAAGCGGCCCTGCTCCCAGGCCTGCAGGCTGTCGGCGAAGTAGGGGTCGGCCGGGGCTTGTGTCACCAGCGCCACCAGGGCTGTCAAGACCACCAGCCCCACCCCCGCAGCGCCACGTGGCGGCACCCAGGCAAGCGCCGCCGCCAGGGCACTGCCGACCACCAGTGCCGGCAGCACCGCAGGGGTGAGCCATGCCAGGGCATGCTGCGGGCCGAAGTTGAGTGCCGTCGACAAGGTGGTGGCCGCCAGGCCCACGGCCAGGGCCGCCGGCACCTGCACCAGACGCCGCCAACCGGGTCGCAAGATGCTGAAGGCCACAACCGACGGGGCCAGGAAGCCGAACACGATGGTGGCCCATTCGGCCCCCCGAGACAGTGGCGTCAGCACCTCCTGCGCACTCGCGTCGATCCAGCTGGCCCAGGGTGTGCCCGCCAGCGCACCCGCTGCCATCTCCTGCAAACGCGCCATCACCTGGCCCACGCCAAAAGGCACGGTCGCCGGAAACAACAAACCCACCGGCCACAACAACAGCAACGCGATGCCACCCGCACTGTGGTGGATGAACCAGCGGTCGCGCGTCACCTGCCAACGGTCCACGCCGCCCAGTGCACGCACGGCAAAAGCCACCAGCAGGCCGAGCGCCGTGCCGGCGCTGTTGAGCAGCCAGTCGACACTCGACGGCACCCGCTGGGGCAACCAGTTCTGCAGGCTTTCCATGCACAGCGAAAGCGCCGCGCCCGCCAGCACGGTGATCACGGCCGAGAGGCCCGCCGCGCGCCCACTGCGCACCTGTGCGCCAAACAGCAAGGCGCCAAACGGCATGTAGCCGAGCAGGTTGGAGACCAGGTCGAATCCCGTCCACCACTGCGGCCAGGGCATCTGCCCGAAGCCGAGGAACGAAACCCCGGCGGGCTGCTTCCACCCGGTGAAGGGCGACAGGCTGGCGTAGACGATCAGCGCGGCGTACAGCGCGGCGAGTGGCGCGGCAGAGCTGCGGTGACGTGGGATGACAGCCCCTCGCCCGAAGGGTACTTCGGTCGATCCCCCAAGGGGCTGCGGGCCGGCTTGGGAGCGGCCCGGCGCTCGGCCCGCTTCGTCAGCTGTCATCCCACACCCCTCAGAAGGGTTTCACGACCACCAGCACCACGATGACCGCGAACAAGAGCACTGCCGATTCATTGAAGACCCGGAACCAGCGCTCGCTGCGCTGGTTGCTGAAGCTCTCGAACCGGCGCAATAGCGAGCGGCACGCATGGTGATAACCGAGCACCGCCAGCACCAGCAGCAGCTTGGCGTGCAACCAGCCACCGCTCACACCAAAGCCGAGCCACAGCCACAAACCGAGGGCCAGGGCCGGCACCATCAGGAAGCTGGTGAAACGGTAGAGCTTGCGCGCCATCAGCAGCAGACGCTCACGCTCGGCATGACTGTCGGGCGGCACCATGGCCAGGTTGACGAACAGTCGCGGCAGGTAGAAAAGCCCGGCGAACCAGCTGGCCACGAAGACGATGTGGAAGGCTTTGACCCACAAGTAGAGACTGCTCATGCGGCCGAATTATGGGTGCATGGAAATGGCGCGCATAAAAAAGCCCCGGCCATCAGGCCGGGGCTGGAAAGCCTCATCGCTGTCATCACGGTAAGGCTCCTGCTCAGGGAGGAAAAGCAGGGGACGACAGCCTTGCGGCTATCATCCGGCGTCGACTTTAGCAGATGGTTACGGGTCGGGATCACACCTTGCGGCCCCGGAAAAACACGCAGTTGCCAACGATGCCGCGACCCGTCTTTTGCCCAGCTGCTGCGCTTTGAAACCCCTCACCGGAACTGCGCCCGTGCACACCCCTCCCCCCTTTCCTGCCAGCCGACCGCGCCGCCTGCGCCGCGACGATTTCACCCGCGCCCTGGTGCGCGAACATGCGGTGACGGTCCACGACCTGATCCTCCCGGTGTTTGTGTTGCCGGGCAAAAACAAGATCGAGAACATTGCCTCCATGCCCGGCGTGCAACGCCTGAGCCTGGACCAGCTGCTGCCGGTGGCCGACGAGTGTGTGCGCCTGGGCATCCCGGTGATGGCCTTGTTCCCGGTGATCGACCCGAAGAACAAGTCGGAAGACGGCGCCGAAGCCGTCAACCCGCAAGGCCTGGTGCCCAAGGTCGTGCGCGAGCTCAAGAAGCGCTTCCCCGACCTGGGCATCCTGACCGACGTGGCGCTCGACCCCTACACCAGCCACGGGCAAGACGGCGTGCGCGACGCGAGCGGCTACATCCTCAACGACGAGACGGTGAAGATCCTCGCCCAGCAGGCGCTGGTGCAGGCCGAGGCGGGCGTCGACATCGTGGCGCCAAGCGACATGATGGACGGGCGGATCGGAGCGATCCGAGCAACGCTCGAATCGCGCGGCGCGATCCATCCGAGGATCATGGCCTACAGCGCCAAGTACGCGAGCGCCTTCTACGGCCCTTTTCGCGACGCCGTGGGTTCGGCCGGCAACCTGGGCATGGGAAACAAAAAGGTCTACCAGATGGACCCGGCCAACACCGATGAAGCGCTGCGCTAAGTGGCGCTCGACATCGCCGAAGGC
>JACMKJ010000244.1 GCA_014380155.1 Rhizobacter sp.
CCGGTCTTGCGAGCCCGCCGCGCCGCCGGTGCACGCGGCCGTGCTGGCCGGGGGCGTGGCGGCGTTGTTGGCGGGGTCTTGCGGGTCGCAAAAGGTGAAGGGCTGGGCCATCACTTCGTTGAGCATGGCTTCGGCGATGGCCACGGCCTGTTTGCGCACCATCGGGTCGGCGCTGTTGCGCACGCTGTTGCCGAAGACCATCAACACGCCGGCCACCGACACGCTGATGATCATGATGGCCATGACCAGCTCGATCAGGCTCAGGCCGCGCTGGCGCTCAGCGGACGGTGCCTGTTTCCGGCTCGATGGTGATGGGTGTGGCATGGCCGGTCACCGAGATCGAAAGCGCCGACAACATCGGCGTTGACGGTGCAGACAAGGGGCGCCCTTGTGCGTCGAAGATCAGGCTGGCGGGTGTGGCCACCGGCGCCTTGGTAGGCAGCGCGTTGCTGCTGTCGCCGTAGGGCAGGCCGTTGCCGGGGTTCACGAGTGCGTTGCCGGTGGCACACGCCTGGCTGACGCCGCTTGAGCCCGCGTAGGTGATGTTGAGCTGCGTGGCCGCGATCGTCACGCACACGTTGCGCCGCATCGCGATGGCCGACTTCTGCGCATAACGCAGCGAGGCACCCACAAAATCGCGGGTGCCTCGTGCGGAGAACTGGTCCATGTCGAACATGCGCGGCACCGCGACCGAGGCCAGGATGCCGGTGAGCACCATCACGATGATCAGCTCGGCCAGCGTGAAGCCGCGTTGCGTGCGCATGCTGCGAGCCAGGTCAATGGCTCTGGCGAAGCGAGCTCAGCGGGCGCAGAACACTGCGGCGGGCTGGGCGGCGCCAGCCGACGCGGTGATGGAGCAGCTGACTGTGGTGGTCGAGGTGCCTGTGCAGTCACCGGTGCCGCTGACCAGGAACTGGCTGTCACCGCTCGGGGTGGCGGCGACCAGTGTGATGCCACTGACGAATGGCTGCAGCAGGGTCGCGGTGCACACGTTGGCTTGGCCAAGCGTGACGGCGCTGAGGTTGCCGGCCGCCTTGGCAGCGAAGTTGATCGACGTGCCAGATGAGATCGAGCCAGCCACGCCCTTGGCGGCGGCATTCTTCGCATCGGTCGATAGGTCGATGAACTTGGGTACGGCCACCGCCGACAGCACGCCGAGGATGATGATGACCACGACCAGTTCGATGAGGGTGAAACCACGTTGCTTGTTCATGAAAGTTCTCCTATGGAAACGAAAGAGGGACGGATGCAACGGCTCAGCATCCGGAGATCACGGGGACAGAGATGGCCGCCGCCGTTTTGACGTCCAAAGCTTGGGTGTAGGTGAAGCCGCATTGCTGCGGGTCGGCTGCGTCGATGCGGGCGAGGCGCATGGCGCCATCGGTGCTGCGCAGGGTGTAGTCGGCGCGCGATAGAAGAGGGTCGTGCGGCTGGAACATGGGGGCGCTACCGACAGCGTCCGCCGTGGGGTAGGCGTGCAGCGTGCGCACCAAGCCGTGCTCGATGCACAGCGTGCCGGGGCCTTCGAGGCGGTTGTCTGCCACGCCGCCGCCCGCACAGGGCCGCGAGTCGGGTTGGCCGCGGCGGGTGAGCGCTGCAGCGTGCACCAGCATTACCCGAGTGGAGACCTCGCCGTGAAGGCTCTTGAGCTTTCCCACCCGCGCCGCGTGCTGCAACTGGGCGACGCGCGGCAGCATCACCGCGGCCAGCAAGGCCATGATGCTCAGTGCAACACTCAGTTCGATCAGCGTGAAGCCATTCATGCGAGCTTTCGTTTCAGTCATTCGCGACATGCTGAGCTGCGGCGGCGCTCGTGTTCGTTGGAACAGCGGGCGATACCACAGGCTTTTCCCGCCTAACGCGGTGGGAGCCAGCCGGTCTGCAAGCTGTATCGGTGCAGAGGCACTCGACTTGAGAGCAAACCGCAGTGAACCGTGACGGACTTCGCGCCATAGCCGCGCGGTGACGCCTTGAGCGTTGCGGCCACGCGGCATTCGCACGGCTACCGGCCGTCAACCTACTTGTATTTCTGTATTGACAGAAATAACTGCCAGGCCTAGAGTGCATCCATGGACCTCTCACCCACCCTCTCGCGCTTCGTTCTGCACTGGGGCGAGATGGGCACCCGTTGGGGCGTCAACCGCACCGTGGCGCAGATCCATGCGCTGCTCTACATCACCGGGCGGCCGATGCACGCCGAAGAGCTCACCGACACGCTGGCCGTGGCGCGCTCCAACGTGAGCAACAGCATCCGCGAGCTGCAGAGCTGGAAGCTGGTCAAGCTGGTGCACATCGCCGGTGACCGGCGCGATCACTTCGAAACCTCGACCCATGTGTGGGAGCTGTTCCGAACCATCGTGCGCGAGCGCCAGCGCCGTGAAATCGCCCCCACCATCGAGGTGCTGAGCGAGCTGTTGGCCGACCCCGCCATCAGCCGCGACCCTGCCGAAGCCAAGCTGCGCATGCGCGAAACGCTCGAGTTCCTGCAGACCCTCACCGCCTGGAGCGACGAGATGCTGAAGCTCGACACCGACACCCTGGCCAAGGTGCTCAAGCTGGGCGCTCGGGTCAAGAAGTTGATGGGCCGCGAGGGGCCTGACGCCGCGCCTGCGCCCGAGGTCACGCCGGCTCATCTGCTGGGGCCTTGAAGGCTCTTTTTTTGACTGATCATTTCTGTTTTGACTGAAATAACTGGAGAAGAACATGAGCGCGATCTACCCCCTGACCCTGCTGTACGACGCGAACTGCGCCGTTTGCTCGCTGGAGATGGACCACCTGCGCTCGCTCAATGCCGAAGGCCGGCTCCAGTTCATCGACATCAGCGAACCGGGTTTCGACCCCACGCCGTATGGCGTGACGCTGGCCGCGATGGACGCCGAGATCCACGCACGCCGTGCCGATGGTCAAGTGATCTGGGGCGTGCAGGTGCTGCGCCTGGCGTACGACGCGGTGGGCCTGGGCTGGGTGCTGCGGCCCACGGCCTGGGCGCCGCTGCGCGGGCTGTCGGACATGGGCTACCGCCTGTTTGCC
>JACMKJ010000245.1 GCA_014380155.1 Rhizobacter sp.
TGCGCGCGCCAACCCGCCGAAAATAGGCAAAAACGTGTGCGAGTTGAGAAAGATGGGCTAGCCCGAAGTTCCTCCAAGCGCCGAGCGAGTTTTTCCTTGCACGACGGGCACTTGGCGTGAGATCGGGATTCCGGTTTGTAAACATTCGGTGAACCCGTAGCCGCTGTCTACCGGCAAAGGATGCTGACGGAGTCTTTGCGCAGGGGATAGAGCCAGATGTCCTTGATGGGGATGATCTGGCGGTGGACCACGGACTTCTTGCCGCGCCCGGTTGTCTGGCCGACGTGGACCCAATTGGCGGCCTTGTAGCAGGTGCCGCGATGGCGCTCAGACTCCACAAACGTCTCGAACAGGACGGGGCGATAGCCGTAGCGCTGCTGCCAATCAAGGGGCAGTTGGCGGGCGACCCTGGACAGGATCTTGGAGGCGAGTCCTTTGGACTGGATCCACGGCAAGATCAGGAAGCGGGCGTTGTTGACGACCAGTTGCAGATTCTTCATGCGTTCGCGTTCTTGCCAGCCGATGTAGCGCTCGCGCCCGGCGAGCTTCCAGGCGCTCGCGCCGAAGCTGAGCAGCGCGACGAGTTGCTCGCCGGCAAAGACGTTGTAGCGAATCTGGCTGCCCGACATGGGCGTATAGCCCAGGTAGTGGTAGCGCGCGATGAACTCGTTCCACAGGCGCGAGGCTTGCGTGCCCTTCACAGGGCGCAGCGTCAAGGAGGCAAGCTCGTGCACGGGCTGCAGCAACGCGGTTTGGGCATCGGTGGCAGAGGTGGGTGGGAAGTGGGGCCGGCCTCGCCCGCCGGGCATTCGCGAGGGCGGCAACGTGATCAGTCCATCGGCCTGCATGCGCAACAGCGCCACGCGGCAAGTCATGTCCTTGAGCTCGCCGTTGGGTTTGGTCCAGTCGAGCAGCTCGCACAGCTTGCGTGACAGGGGCGTGCGCCTGAGGGACGGGTTTTGCTGCATCAGGAGTTTGATCGCCTGGATGTCGCCGTCGCTGAACTCGCGGCCGCAGTAGATGCTCATGAGGTGTCGATACCTTCAGCCAGGGTGCGCGTACCCATTGGACACGCCCGCATGGCAGCCAGCCTTGCCGCATCCATGGCCCAGGGAAGAAAGGCGTCGATGTCAGGCGGTGCACGGTTGCCGTTGGCGGCACACGCTTGCAGGTAGGCGCTCAGCCAGGTGCGCGCATTGAGTTTCCACAGCTTGACCGTCATCAACACGCTGTACATCGTCGCGGCCAACTGCCCCGACCATTGGGCGCCCGAGCCGTAGAAGTTCTTGCGTCCCACCACGGCCAGGCGCGCGTCGCGTTCGGCCACGTTGTTGTCCATCGGCACCCACGGGTGGTCCACGAACACCGTCAGCCCGGCCCAGTGCATCGCCATGCTCTGGAGCACCTTGGCCGCGGCCTGCCCCAGCAGCGGGTCGGCCAGTGCGCCATCGCGCGCGTCTGCCATGCGTTGCACGGCCTGCTGCAAGTGGGCGTGGTGCGCGGCGCGCTCGGCGCTGCCGTCCCCCGCTCGAAGGCGCAACCCGTTCAGCTGGTACAGCTGGGCGATGGACTGCACCCACCCCATCGCCCAGGGCGACACCTCGGGGTAGCCGTTGGCCAACTCCAGGAAATCGCGTCTCTGGTGCGCCCAGCAAAAGGCGAGCACGACCCCAGGGTGCAGCCGCGCAAACTTCTTGTACGCCGCGTAGCGGTCGCAGCTGATGAAGCCGCTGTTGACGCTGTGCAACTCGGCTTCGACCACGTCGGCCGACCGTGACGAGTCCAGTACGTAGTGAACCACCGAGCGCGAGTGAAACACCCACAGGTACCACCGATGGCCGACCTTGCCCGCGAGGTCGACGAACACCGCCCAACGTGTCTCATCGGCATGCCAGTGCGCTTCGGTGCGCAGCTTGCCTACCAGCGCCAGGTCCAGCGGCTCGAACAGCGGTGCGAGCGCGTGCAAGCCGCCGGCCAATGTGCCCGGCGACATGTTCAGCCCATGATCGGCCAGATCCTGAAGCAGGCGATGACTCGGGCGGCCATACAGGAATTTGTCCAGCAGCACGCTGACCCACACCGACATGCCGAACTTGCCCCGTTCGATCAGCCGAGGTGGGGGCGCCGCGGTCACGATGCCCGGCACGCAGCCGCAGGTGCAACCGGGCCGGTAACGCCGCCTGCGGATCACTCGCCGATAGGCCTGGACCTCGATCTCCAGCACCTCACCGTCTTCGGTGCCCGGGAAGCTGACCAGCGCCAAGCCGCAGTTCGGACATTGGGGCGCAGCAATCTCGACGAACTCGCTGCGCTCGGGCAGGTGCGACTGCATCGTGCGTCCATGACCCGGCGCGCCACGCTGATGCCCTCGAGGTGCACGCGATGCCAACGCCTGCGCCTGCTGCTCACTGCCGCCCTTGCGCCGCTCGCTCTTGCGGCCGAACACGCGCTGTTGAAGATCACGGATCTTTGCCTGCGCCAACTCCAGTTCAGCAACCAGCGCCGCCTCGCGATGCGCAGCCTGATGCTTTACCTGTCGCAATACCCGCTGATACCGCCCTTCACGCCACTGGGCACGCCCCACCGCCCGGCGGTGCTTGCTCTTCCAGTCATTGGCACGCATCACCAGTTCGATATGCTCCTGCTTGGTTAAAGTCACATACACGGTGGCGAACGGCACCGCCTTCACGTCGCTCGCTGCAGGACTCGTTTCCGATAGGCACGGCATCGCACTCATGGGGCGAACCGTAGCGAAAAACGCCGTAAGTGTCCAGCGGTTTTTGCTCTCCCGTGCCAGCCAATGGGTTCACCGAATGTTTACCGAAAATAGGCAAAAACGTGTGCGAGTTGAGAAAGATGGGCCAGCAGCGGCGACACGCCCCTCAGCGAGACGCCCACCAGGTCCTTCTTCGGGTTGTAGGGCAGCTTGGGGTACAGCGTGGTGTTGGCAGCATAGGCCGCGATTACCACGCCGAAGGTGCTGCCATCCGGTGCCGCCTTGGCGATGGCATCAACGCCGATCAGGCTGTTGGCGCCGGGCTTGTTGTCGATGATCACCGGCTGCCCCAGCCGCTGCGACAGGCCCTGCTGCACCAGGCGCGCCATCTGGTCGGTGAAGCCGCCGGGGGTGTAGGGCACGATGATGCGGATCGGCTTGTTCGGCCACGCCGGCTGGGCCAGCAGCGGTGCACACACCATGCTGGCACCGGCGGTGATGGCGAGGTTGAAACGGCGGCGGGACAAATGATGACGGGGCTTGGGCTCAAGCATGGCTTCTCCAGACAGGGAAAATCATTCTGGGCCAGGCAGCAAGTGGCAGCCACCGGGTTTGCACCAAAAGCGCTGGCAAAAGCGGCCGGCGCTGTCACCTGCGCGACGCCTGTAGTTGTGGTTCCGCAGCGCGGAATTGGCGGCGTGGCTTGGGGGTTGACGGCGACTGACCTTGAGGCGTAAGACCTATTCACGTGGCAAGTCGGCGCAACCACTGCCGTGCCGAATCAAAACGAGTGCATCATGCCTCCCTATTACCGGACCGATGGCCTGTGCCGGGTGGCGCTGCCTGGCAGGTGCAAATGAAGTCGTGGTGGCGTTCCTGCGCTCGCTGCGCCTTGGCTTGGTCCTCGGTCAGGCCCACCCAGGCAATTTCAGGGTCGGTGTAGGCCACGCTCGGAATGACACGGGCATCTACCGCCCGGCCAGCGGCAATGCATAGCTGGCAATCTACAGCCTGCAGCCAAAAAGATCGCGCCTGGCGCGTCACCGGCTGCAATGGTTGTCGTGAACAAGTGGCGCATGGCCCCA
>JACMKJ010000246.1 GCA_014380155.1 Rhizobacter sp.
GAACACCGGCAGCATGCGGATCACCTCGACCCCCGGCGTGAAGGTGGAACGCTGGTTGTCGGTCTATGGCTACGACCACGCACCACACGGCCACGCCGAGATCAGCTTCACCGACGTGCGTGTGCCGGCCGATCATTTGCTGCTCGGCGAAGGCCGCGGTTTCGAGATCGCGCAAGGCCGCCTCGGCCCGGGCCGCATTCACCACTGCATGCGCACGATTGGCAGCGCTGAAGTGGCGCTCGAGAAGATGATCAAGCGCCTGCAGTCGCGCGTGGCCTTCGGCAAGCGCATCTCCGAGCACTCGCTGTGGGAAGAGCGCATCGCCACCGCCCGCATCGACATCGAGATGACGCGCCTGATGTGCCTGAAGGCCGCCGACATGATGGACAAGGCCGGCAACAAGGTCGCCCGCCTGGAGATCGCGATGATCAAGGTGGCAGCCCCGCGCATGGCGCTGAAGATCATCGACGACGCGATCCAGGCGCATGGGGCTGGGGGTGTGTCGGAAGACTTCGGGCTGGCCAAGCAGTACGCGAGCATGCGGACGATGCGTTTGGCCGATGGTCCCGATGAGGTGCACAACCGGGCGATTGCGCGCTGGGAGTTCGGTAAATATCGGGCACCCGCGAAATAAGGCCCCCCAGTCGCTGCGCTCCTGCCCCCGAGGGGCGCCACCCAGCGGCCCGGCAAAGCCGGTTCCGCGGGTGTTGCTTGAAGGTACTTCGCTTCGCTTGTACGGGGCTTATCCCGCCGCCATCGCCTGCCCCACTTCATTGCGGCCTTGCTCGCTGCCCGATTGCGGCACCACTTCTTCGTCACGATCAGAGATGGCCTCGAACTGAGCCGCCACCTGGTCGTCGGCATCGGCTGGCGTGCCGATGTGCACACCGTGGGTCATCGTGACGTAGCTGCGGGCAAACGTGCCCCCACCGGCGTTGAGGATCACGCGTGACGGTGCGTCTTCGCTCACCAGGTAGAGCAGGCCGGGTGTGACGGCGGCGGGTGCCAGCTTGTCGAGCACGGCTTGTGGCATCAGGCCTTCGGTCATCGCGGTGGCGGCAGTGGGTGCGAGGCAGTTGACGCGTACGTTGTCTTTAGCGCCTTCAATTGACAGCGTCTGCATCAAGCCGACCAGTGCCATCTTGGCGGCGCCGTAGTTCGATTGACCGAAGTTGCCGAACAGGCCCGACGACGAGGTGGTGTTGACGATGCGGCCGTACTTCTGCGCGCGCATGATGTCCCACACCGCCTTGCAGCAGTTCACCGCGCCCATCAGGTGCACGTCGACCACGAGCTTGAAGTCGTCGATCTCCATCTTGGAAAAGCTCTTGTCGCGCAAGATGCCGGCGTTGTTGACGAGGATGTCGACACGGCCCCAGGTGTCCATCGCCAGCTTGACGGTGGCTTGCACCGCTGCGAAGTCGGTGACCGAGCCGATGCTCGCAATCGCTTCGCCGCCCGCAGCCTTGATCTCATTGGCCACGGCTTCAGCGCCCGGCCCGAGATCGTTCACCACCACCTTGGCGCCGCGTTGGGCCAGGGCCAAGGCGTGCTCTCGGCCGAGGCCGCCACCGGCACCTGTCACGATCGCGACACGGCCCTCAAAGCTAATGCTCATAGTGCTCTTTCAAAAGATCTGGTATGTTTCTTTGAACAAAAAACTGCCCTATCTATATAGGGCAATTCAACATGCGGAGACGATAACTTAGAAAAACTGGTTGGTCGCATCGGGCCTTCCCGCGGGCGCCAGTTCCGGGCCATTCGTCCCGCCCCAATTTAACCAGCAAGGAAAAGACATGTCGCTGTTCAATCTCACAGGCAAGGTCGCCATCATCACCGGCTCGTCGCGCGGCATTGGCAAGGCAATCGCCGAACGCATGGCTGAGCACGGCGCCAAGGTCGTGATCTCGTCGCGCAAGCCCGAACCCTGCGCCGACGTGGCCGCCGCCATCAACAAGGCGCGTGGTGACGGCACGGCGATCTCGATCCCGGCCAACATCTCGTCGAAAGACGAGCTCAAGCACCTGGTCGACGAGACCAACCGCCAGCTCGGCAAGGTCGACATCGTGGTGTGCAACGCCGCGTCGAACCCGTACTACGGGCCGATGGCGGGCATCGAAGACGACCAGTTTCTCAAGATCTTGCAGAACAACGTGATCGCCAACCACTGGCTGATCAACTTCGCCGTGCCGCAGATGATCGAGCGCAAGGATGGCGCGGTGATCATCGTGTCATCCATCGGTGGCCTGCGCGGCTCGCCGGTGATCGGCGCGTACAACGTGTCGAAGGCAGCCGACTTTCAGCTCGCGCGCAACCTCGCCGTCGAATACGGCCCGCACAACGTGCGCGTCAACTGCATTGCCCCGGGCCTCATCAAGACCGACTTCGCGAAGGCGCTGTGGGAGAACCCGGACACCCTGAAGCGCGCCACCTCCGGCTCACCGCTGCGCCGCATTGGCGAGCCCGATGAGATTGCCGGCGCGGCCGTGTTCCTCGCGTCGGCCGCAGGCTCGTTCATGACCGGCCAGGCGCTGGTGGTCGACGGCGGCGCCACCATCTGATTCAGCGAAGGTCACACACCATGTCCACGGCAACTGCCGAGCTGAAAAGCTTTCGCGAACAAACCCGTGTCTGGCTGGAGCAGAACTGCCCGCCGGAGATGCGCAAACCGGTCACCAGCGAAGACGATGTTTGCTGGGGCGGGCGCCACTGGAAGTTTTCTTCCGAAGCGCAAAAGCTGTGGCTGCAACGCATGGCCGAGAAGGGCTGGACGGTGCCGACCTGGCCGCGTGAATACGGCGGTGGTGGCCTGAGCGCCGACGAGGCCAAGGTGCTCGCGCAAGAGATGCGTGCGCTGGGTTGCCGCTCTGCAGTGCAGAGCTTCGGCATCTGGATGTTGGGCCCGGCGCTGCTCAAGTTTGGGTCGCATGAACAGAAGCTGGAGCACCTGCTGAAGATCGCGCGCGGCGAGATCCGCTGGTGCCAGGGCTACTCCGAACCCAACGCCGGCTCCGACCTCGCGTCGCTGCAAACGCGCGCTGAGGACCGTGGCGACCACTACATCGTCAACGGCCAGAAGATCTGGACCTCTTACGCCGACAAGGCCGACTGGATCTTCTGCCTGGTGCGCACCGACCCCGCGGCCAAGAAGCACACCGGCATCAGCTTCGTGCTGTTCGACATGGCGACACCGGGGGTCACCACCAAGCCCATCTTGCTGATCTCGGGCAAGTCGCCGTTCTGCGAAACCTTCTTCGACAACGTGCGCGTCGAGAAGCGCAACCTGGTGGGCACGCTCAATGCCGGCTGGGACGTGGCCAAGTACCTGCTCACCCATGAGCGCGAAATGATCGGTGGCATCGGCGACCGGGGCGCCGCCAAGCCGCTCGGCCAGGTGGCCGCAGCGCAGGTCGGCACCGATGCGGCAGGCCGCCTGGCCGACCCGCTGCTGCGTGCGCAGATTGCGCAGTTCGAAGTCGACGAAGCGGCCTTCCGCTTGACGATGGAGCGTGCGATGGACGAAGCCCGCGCCGGGCGAGGCAACCCGGCCTTCAGCTCGGTGCTCAAGTACTACGGCGCCGAGCTCAACAAGCGCCGCTTCGAGCTGATGATGCAAGCCGGTGGCAGCGACGCGCTCGACTGGGAAAGCGAGCGCACCCGCGAAGGCGCCACGGCACGCGCCTGGCTGCGCACCAAGGGCAACTCGATCGAAGGTGGCACGAGTGAAGTGCAGCTCAATGTCATTGCGAAACGAATCCTGAACTTGCCCGGAGCCTGACCCCCATGGCACTCGTATTGACCGAAGAACAAGGCATGCTGCGCGACAGCGCACGTGCATTCCTCGCCGACAACGCCCCTGTGTCGCAACTGCGCCAGCTGCGCGACACACGCAATCAAGACGGCTTCTCGCGCGCGCTGTGGAAGCAGTTCGCCGAGATGGGTTTCACTGGTGTGCTGATTCCCGAATCGCACGGCGGCCTGGGCCTCGGCCTGGTTGAAGCTGGTGTGGTGATGGAAGAGATCGGCCGCAACCTGAGCGCATCGCCATTCTTCGCCTCCAGCGTAGTGGCGACCACCGCGCTCCTGAGCGCCGGCAACGATGCACAGAAGCAGGCCTACCTGCCCAAGATCGCTTCAGGCGAACTCATCGCCACGCTGGCGCTCGATGAAGCCAGCAAACACCAGCCGAAGAACACCGCGCTGAAGGCCGCCAAGGCCGGCAGCGGCTACGCGCTGAATGGTGCCAAGACTTTCGTGATCGACGGCCATGTGGCCGACCTGTTGATCGTCGCAGCGCGCACCTCAGGCGCTGCCGGTGACGTGGCGGGCATCACGCTCTTTCTCGTTGACCGCCGGAGCGCTGGGGTCGAAGTCGAACGCATCATCACCGTTGACGCACACAACGCCGCACGCATCACCTTCAACAATGTGGCCGTGGCCGAGAGCGCCGTGCTGGGCGCCGCGGGCGAAGCCTGGGGCACGCTGGGTGCCGCATTGAACGCCGGCCGCGCTGCTGCCGACGCCGAGATGCTGGGCCTGGCCGACGAAGCCTTCAGCGGCACCGTGGCCTACCTCAAGGAGCGCCAGCAGTTCAACAAGATCATTGGCGAGTTCCAGGCGCTGCAGCATCGCGTGGCCCACCTCTACTGCGAGCTGGAGTTCACCCGCTCGGCGGTGCTCAAGGCACTGCAGAGCTGCGACGAAGCCTCGCCGCTGGCGGGCGGCCTGGCCTCGGTTGCCAAGGCCAAGGCCGGCAGCACCGCCACGCTGGCGGTGCAAGAGGGTGTGCAACTGCACGGCGGCATGGGCATGACCGACGAGTTCGAGATGGGCTTCTTCATGAAGCGCGCCCGTGTGCTGCAAGAGCTATTTGGCGACGCCAACTTCCACGCCGACCTGCTGGCCCAGCTGAAGAAGTACTGAGACTACTGCCCCTTGGCCCCGGCTGTCTCCGGCGCCAGCGCGTTGCTGGCCGGCAGCAAGGCCACCAGAGCTTCGCCGCCCGCCGAGATGTGCTCGCGCATCGCCGAAGCGGCGGCCTCGCCGTCGCCCTGGCGGATGGCGTTGACGATGCGCTGGTGCTCCTGGTCGGAGGCCTGCAGCCGGCCCGGCTCGTCGAAGCCGCGCTGCCGTTAGGCCGCCAGTCGCTTGCGCACACCGCGCACCTGCTCCACCAGCACCGGGTTGCTGCTGCCGTCGTAGATGTGGTCGTGCAAGACGGCGTTGGCTTTGGCGTAGCCGCTGCGGTCGTTGGCCTTGGCGCAGCGTGACGCGGCAGCCAACGACCGCATCAGCGCAGCCGCCATCTCCGGCGTGACGCGGCGTGCGGCCAGGCGGGCGAGGGTCGACTCAAGTTCGCACAGCGCTTCGAGCAGCGCGGCCAGCTCGGCGGCGCTTGGGCGGCGCACATGGATGCCCGAGCGCGGCGCGATGTGCACCAGGCCTTGGGCCGACAACAGCATCAGCGCTTCACGCACCGGCGTGCGCGAGGCGTTGAAGCTCGCGGCCAGCGCCTTCTCGTCGATCGAGCCGCCGGGAGGCCGCGTACCAGACAGGATCTCGGCCTCGATGGCAGTGCGAATGCTGCCCTGGATGCTGGTCATGTGCGCGGGTTTCATTTCGGTCAGGTCTTGGGGTACAGCCCGTCGAGCAGCATGTCGAGGTAGGCCTCGACCACCTGGGCGGCACTCAGTCGCCCGCCGATCTTGTGCCAGCGTGGCAGCTGGTTCAGGCCCGACAACAACAGGCGCGAGGTGAGCGCGGGGTCGACGGGACGCAGCTTCCCTTGTGCTACGGCGTCGACCACGCATTGGCGCAGCAGCTGCTCGTAGCGGTCGCGCTGCGCAAGCAGGATCTCGCGCTGCTCGCCGTCGAAGTTAGACCAGAAGTTGATCGACGAGGTGACCCAGCCGCTGCGGCTGGCGTCCATCTGCTCGGCGCTGGCCAGCAAGAACGCGCGGATCTTGGCGATGGGGTCGGGGGCCTGGTCGATCGCGAGCGACACACGCTGGATCAGCAGGCCCATGCGGTTTTCGACCACCCGCACGAACAGGCGTTCCTTCTCGGGGAACCAGTAGTACAGCGCGGCCTTGGTGATGCCAGCGGCGTCGGCGATGTCGCGCAAGGAGGTGGCGTCATAACCCTTGCTCGCGAACAAGTGCGTGGCGATGCCGACGAGTTGTTCTTCGCGCACGCTCGGCTCCGGCGGCAATGCGGCGCTGCTTTTTTTTCCGGGGGGGGATGGTTTGGCGGGCATGGGTCTGGGTGAGCTGAACGCGGCGACGATCATAGGCCCGCGCCGGTTTCGTTCACACTGCCTAGCGCCCGCTGAAGCGCGGCGCGCGTTTGGCGGCCCAGGCGGCAGCACCTTCCTTCAGGTCGGCTGACTGCGCGGCGCGCGCGATGTCGCGCTGCAGCTCGGTGGCGTCGAGCACGCCACGGGCGATGCGCGTGAGGTGCTTCTTCATGCCAAGCAGCGCAAGCGGCGCCATGCCGGCGAGCGTGTGGGTGAGCTCATCGGCAGTGCCCTCCAGAGCTTCGGCCTCGACCAGGTGGGTCAGGAAGCCGCAGCTCAGCATCTCGGCGGCCTCGATCTTCTCGGCGGTAAGAAACAGGCGCTTGGCCATGTTGACGCCGAGCCGGCTCACATAGCGCTGCATGCCACGCTGATAGAAGTGCAGGCCCAGGCGCGCGGCCGGCATGAACATGTCGACGGTGTGCGAGCCGATGCGAAAGTCGCAGGCCAGCGCCAGGTCGGTGGCGCCGCCGTACACGCCGCCTTGCAGCACCGCGATGGTCACCGGGCGAGCGTCTTCGAAGGCGTCGACCATCTGGTCGAAGCTCACGTGGCGCTTGGTGCTGCTGATCTGCGTGATGTCGTAGCCACTGCAGAAGTATTTGCCATGCGCCTGCAGGCGCAGCACCAGCACCGCCTCGTTGGCATTGACCTCGGCCACCTGGTCGATCAGCGTCGAGAGGTCGACCGGGTCGAGCCGGTTGGCCACGCGCGGGCGGCGCAAGGTGATGGTGGCGATGTGGCCTTCGATGCTGAGTTCGGGTGTCATGGGGCCCGACTCTAACCACTCTACCGACCCTTGAACTCCGGCATGCGCTTCTCGCTGAATGCACGCCGGCCCTCGGCATAGTCTTCGGTGTTGAAGCACGCGTCGACCAGGTTGGCCACGGCGGCGGCGTCGGTGGGTGAGTAGCGCTCGAAGGTGTTGATCGCCGCCTCGGCCGCGCGCACGGTGAGCGGTGCGTTGTGGGCGAGGGAGGCGGCGTAGCTGCGCACGCGCGACTCAAGCTCGTCTTCACTCACCACGAAGTTGACCAGGCCCATGCCACGCGCTTCTTCGGCCGGCATGAAGCGCGCGCTGAACAAGATGTCGCGTGCGTTCGACGGGCCGACCAGCCGCGCGAGCGCCGCCACACCGGCGTATTCGTAGCCCAGGCCGAGCTTGGCGGCAGGGATGCCGAAGGTCGAGAGGTCGGCAATGAGCAGGATGAATTCAGGCTGGCCAGGCGACTCCAGGGCCACACGCATGAGGCTCAGGCCTTGGCGCCGGCCACGTGCTGGTCGCGCAGCTCGCGCTTGAGCACCTTGCCGATGGCGCTGCGCGGCAGCTCGTCGATGAAGTGCAGGCTCGACAGGCGCTGTGTCTTGCCGACCTGCTGGCTGAACCAGTCGAGCAGCGAGGCTTCGCTCACCTCGTTGCCCGCCTTTCGCACCACGTAGCCGACAGGTGTCTCGCCCCAGGCTTCAGACGGCACGCCCACCACCGCCACGTCGGCCACGGCCGGGTGCTTGCGCATCACGGCCTCGAGGTCGCTCGGGTAGATGTTGAAGCCGCCGCTGATCACCATGTCTTTCTTGCGGTCCATCAGCGTGAGGAAGCCGTCTGCGTCGAAGCGCCCCACGTCGCCGGTGCGGATGAAGCGCAGGCCTTCGGGGCTGGTCCATTCGGCTTCGCGGGTCTTCGCTGGCTGCTGGTGGTAGCCGGTCATCATCGACACCGAGCGGCCCACCACTTCGCCCATCTCGCCTTGCGGCACCTCCTTGCCGTCTTCGTTGATGAGGCGAATATCGTGGCCCTCGGCGGGTTGGCCTACGGTGTGCAGCTTGGTCGGGTGGAGGTGGGCTTCGAGGATGCAGGTGCCGCCACCTTCGGTCATGCCGTAGAACTCGTTGAGCGTGCCCGGCCAGCGTTTCACGATGTCGGCCTTGAGTGCTGCACCGAACGGCGCGCTGGTGCAGAACTTGGCGGTGAAGCTCTTCAGGTCGTAGTTGTCGAACGTTGGCACGGCCATGATGCGTTGATACTGCACCGGCACCAGCATCGTGTGCGTGGCCCGGTTCTGTTGCGCCAGCTCGAGGTAGCCGATGGCGTCGAACTTGGGCATCAACACCAGCGTGCCGCCCCAGGCCAGCGTGGGGAAGAAGACCACCAGCGTGGTGTTGCTGTACAGCGGCGTGGCCAGGATGGTGGTGCACTGCGGGCCATAGCTGTAGGCATTGCCGCCGCGGCGCACGTGCGCCCAGCGCATGCTGTGCGGCTGCACGATGCCCTTCGGCGTGCCGGTCGTGCCCGACGAATAGATGATGTTGAAGGCCCAGTCGGGTTTGGGCGTGACGGCTTTGAACTTGGTGCTGGCCGGTGCCACCCAGTCCTTGAGCTGGCGGCCGACGGGCGAGCCGTCGAGCGAGATGCAGCCGAGCTTCAAGCCCTTGGCGGCGGCGATGGCTTCGGTGGCGCTCGCGTCGGTGAAGAGCAGCTTGGCGGCCGCGTCTTTCATCATGCCGGTGAGTTGCTCGACGGTGGAGCCGGGGGCGAGCGGTGCCACCACCACGCCGGCGCGCAGCGCGCCCATGAAGATGGCGGCGTAGTGCACCGATGAGTTGGCGCAGATGGCGATGGCGTCGCGCGGCTTGACACCATCACGCTTCAACGCAGCGGCCACGCGATCCATCATCGCGTCGAGCTGGCCGTAGGTGACGCTGCACTGCTTGTCGATCAGCGCGGTGTGTTGCGGCTCGCGCTTCGCGTGGGCGTGGACCAGCTCGGCGATGACGCCGAATTCTTTTTCGAAGGGGGCGGCGATGTCGGAGATGGAATCCATGGTTCAGGTGTCAGCAGGGAAAAAGATCAGACGGTGGCCACCGCAGTGACCGGCGAACCCACGGCGCCTGGCAGCCGCAGCGGCGGGGCGGTGAGCAGAAAGCGTGAACGATGGTGGGCGCGCAGCCAGGCAGCGAGCTCGCTCAGGTACCACAGCTCGCCCAGCGGCACCCCCAGCTTGAAGAGGCAGTGTTCGTGCAGCGGCAGCGCGGCGCGCGGGTCGTCGCCTGCGGGCTTGCGTGCCGGATAGGCCTCGACGGCGTAGTTGTCGGCGATCAGCGCAGCCACGCCGCTGTCGGTGATCCATTGCAGCAGGCGCTCGTCGCGGCCGTCGAGTGCGGCGCAGGCAGCGTTCAGCACGGTCATGTCGGGCTGGCGGTCCATGCCGAGAATGAGGTCGGCGAAGCCCGTGTAGAAGAGCAGCATGTCTCCTTTCTCCACCTGCACCTTGTCGGCCTCGAAAATCTGCATCAGCCGCTCGTAGCCCACCCGCTCGCGGGCGTTGCCCACATGCGCCTGCAGGTTGACCAGCACACCACGCCCCTGGATGGCCTTCACCGCGAATGTCTCCACGCCGAGCTTCATGGCGTACGAGCCGCCCTCCGCACCGCAGGGGCACGACGCGAGCTTCAGGTCTCCGGGGCCGAGCACGTCTTCGTGCGCGCGGTAGCCGTTGTAGTAGACCTTCTCCGGCTCGCCGTCACCGTCGGCATCGAACCAGGAGCCGACGTGGGCGAAGGTGTCCCACTGCGTCGAGTACTGCAGCGTGATGTTGACCTGGTCGTCGCACACCACGTCGGTGAAGCGTGCGTCGAAGCGGCGCAGCGGCATGTTCATGAACGGGTCACCGTCCAGGTCGGTGGGCTTCAGGCGCGGCGGGTGGCGGCGCGGGTTGAGCAAGGCGCCACCGGGGTAGTCGAGCGGCAGGCTCAGGCCGAACGACAGGCCTTCTTTCACTTCGGCCACACCTTGTTTGACCTTCTCGGGCGTGAGCAGGTTGAGCCGGCCAAGCTGGTCGTCAGGCCCGAAGTCACCCCAGGTCGAGCCTTCGGGGCGCTGCTTCCAGCGGGTGGATGAACTCATTTTTTTACCAGCGAGCAGGCACTCGATGTGAGTGGCGTGAAGGCCTTGTCACCGCTCACCGTGTCGCGGATGGTGTAGTAGTCCCAGGGGTACTTCGATTCGGCGGGCTTCTTCACCTGCACCAGGTACATGTCGTGCACCATGCGGCCGTCTTCGCGGATGCGGCCGTTCTTGGCAAACATGTCGTTGATCGGCGTGGCCTTCATCTTGGCCATCACGGCGCCGGTCTCGTCGGTGCCGGAGGCCTTGACGGCGTTGAGGTAGTGCATCGTGGCGGAGTAGGCGCCGGCCTGGGCCATGTTGGGCATCTTCTTCATGCGCTCGAAATAGCGGCGCGACCAGGCGCGGGTCTCGTCATTGCGGTCCCAGTAGAAGCCGGTGGACAGCAGCATGCCCTGCGTGGCCGGCAACCCCAGGCTGTGCACGTCGTTGATGAACATCAGCAAGCCCGCCATCTGCTGCTTGCCCGAGGCGGTGAGGCCGAACTCCTTGGCCGCCTTGATCGAGTTGATGGTGTCGCCGCCCGCGTTGGCCAGGCCGATGATCTTGGCGCCCGAGCCTTGTGCCTTGAGCATGTACGACGAAAAGTCGGAAGCACTCAGGGGGTGCCGCACCGAGCCCAGCACCTTGCCGCCACCGGCCTTGATGACGTCGTTGGTGTCTTTCGCCAGCACCGCGCCTAAAGCGTAGTCGGCGGTGAGAAAAAACCAGGTGTCGCCTCCGCCCTTGACCACCGCGGCACCCGTCACGTTGGCGAGCGCGTAGGTGTCGTAGGTGTAGTGGATGGTGTAGGCCGTGCAGGCCTCGTTGGTCAGGCGCGAGGCGCCGGGCGAGGCGAACAGCGCAATGCGCTTCTTCTCGTTGGCTACGGCAGCCACCGCGAGCGCGGGGGCGCTGGCCGCCACGTCGAGGATGGCGTCGAGCTTCTCCACGTCGTACCACTCGCGCGCCTTGTTGGCGGCGATGTCGGCCTTGTTCTGGTGGTCGGCCACCAGCACCTCGATGGGCTTGCCGTTGACCTTGCCACCGAAGTCTTCAACCGCCATCTTCACCGCGGTGGCGAGGCCCGTGCCGGTGATGTCGGAGTACAGACCCGACATGTCGAGGAGCAGGCCGATCTTCACCTTGTCGTCGGAGATGCCTTGGGCGTTGGCGGTGCCAGCGCACGCCAGCAGGCTGGCGAGCGCGAGGGTTGTCAGTTTCATGGGTGTCTCCGTCGGTGTTTTTTGTTCGTGGTGATCAGTATCCGGCGCGGCGGTCGACCGCCAGAGGTTGCGGCTGGCCTTCACGCGCGCGCCGCAAGGCGTCCACGCATTGCTGCGCCACGGTGTCGAACGAGGCCTGGGCAGCGATGTGAGGCGTGGCCACCACCAAGGGGTGCGACCAGACCCAGTTGTCGGGCGGCGGAGGCTCACGTTCGAACACGTCGAGCGCCGCACCGGCGAGGTAGCCACCGTCGAGCAGAACCTGCAGGTCGTGCTCGACGAGCTGCTCGCCGCGACCTACGTTGATGACAAACGCACCACGCGGCAGCTGCGCCAGCGTGTGGTGGTTGAGCAGGCCACGGGTTTCATCGGTGAGGGGCAGTGCGCACACCAGGATGTCGGCTTGCGACAGGAACTGCGGCAGCTCCTCCAGGCCGGCGAAGGTGGCCACACCCGGCAGCTCGCGCGGCGTGCGGCTCCAGCCGCCCACCGGGTAGCCCAGCGGCAAGAAGGCTCGTGCGATGGCCTGGCCGACGGCCCCCAGTCCCATCACCCCCACACGGCAGCGCACCGCGGTGCGCACCGGGTGGCGCGCCCATTCGGCGCTGGCCTGCTGTTCGGCGTAAAGCGCCAGGTCTCGCGTGAAGCGCAGCGTGTTGGCCACGACCCACTGCGCGATCTCCATGCCTTGCATCGGGTCGACCACACGCGTGAGCGGCACGTGCTCCGGCAGGTCATCGACCAGCAGCTTGTCGGCCCCGGCGCCGGTGGAGCAGAGCACACGCAGGTTGGGGTAGCGCGGCAGGATGCCTGGCTTCATGCGCCAGGCCAGGATGGCCTCCACCGCCTCGGGCGGTGGGTTGTCTTGCTCGGTCCAGACGGGGGTGCCTTGGGCCGCCTGGCGCAGGGCTGCGGCAAAGGGTGCCGACGGTAAGGGGTTCGACAGCACCAGAATGGCCATGGACTCTTTCTCTTAAGCGTCGCTCTCTTTACGCGTCATAGCCAGGGTTGCGGCGATCGAGCCGGCGCAAGAGGCCGGGCCAGACGAGGCTGACACCCTTGCCGTTGGTCGCGGCTTTCGACTGCTCGCGGTTGAGGTCGATCATCGATTGCGGCAGCTCGTTGAGCTCGACGCCACCCGATTGCGCCAGGATCTGCATGCGGCACGAGGTCTCGAGCTGGTACATGGCGCCGAAGGCTTCGGCGATCGTGCGGCCGCAGGTCAGCAGGCCGTGGTTGCGCAGGATCAGGCTGTTGGCCCGGCCGAGGGAATTGACCAGGCGCGGCTTCTCGTCGTCGCGCAGGGCCACACCTTCGTAGTCGTGGTACGCGAGCGAGTTGAGCGGGAAGGTGGAGTGCTGCGACAGCGCGAGCAGGCCGCGCTTCTGTGCCGACACCGCCACACCGTGCAAGGTGTGGGTGTGCAGCACGCAGGCGACCTCAGGGCGCGCTTCATGCACGGCGCTGTGGATCACGAACCCGGCCGGGTTGATGTCGTACTTCGACGGCATGACCTTCGCGCCGTGGTGATCGACCTTCACCAGGCTCGAAGCAGTGATCTCTTCGAAGAAGAGGCCGTAGGGGTTGATCAGGAAATTGCCGTCTTCACCTGGCACACGCGCCGAGATGTGGGTGAAGACCAGGTCGTCCCAGCCGAACAGCGCCACCAAGCGGTAGGCGGCGGCGAGGTCGACGCGGGTCTGCCACTCTTCCGCAGAGACCTGGTTGCGAAGCGATGCGAATTCGAGCGGTGCATTCATGCTTGTCTCCTTGGAGCGTGGGGGTTTTGAACTTACAGCGCCTTCACCAACTCGGGCACAGCGGTGAAGAGATCGGCTTCGAGACTGTAGTCAGCCACGCTGAAGATCGGCGCCTCGGGGTCTTTGTTGATGGCCACGATGACCTTGCTGTCCTTCATGCCGGCCAGGTGCTGGATGGCACCCGAGATGCCCGCGGCGATGTACAGCTGCGGGGCGACGATCTTGCCCGTCTGGCCGACTTGCCAGTCGTACGGGGCGTAGCCCGCGTCCACTGCGGCGCGGCTGGCACCGAGTGCGGCGCCGAGCTTGTCGGCCAGCGGGGTCAGCACTTCGTTGAACTTGTCGCTGC
>JACMKJ010000247.1 GCA_014380155.1 Rhizobacter sp.
ACCAGCGGCGAGGCCGCGAGCCAGCGCGCGAGCGCCAGCGCATTGCTGCACACGCGTTCCATGCGCAGTGTGAGCGTTTCGGCGCCGGTGGCGATGCGGTGCCCATGTTCGGCGCTCAACGTGCCGCCCAGATCGCGCAGGCCCTTCTTGCGGATCTGCAGCAGGCCCCAGGTGTTGGGCGCTCCTTTTTTGTAGGAGTCGGAAATGTTGGGATAGCGCGTCCAATCGAACAGCCCGGTGTCGGTGATTGCGCCACCCAACACATTGCCGTGGCCGCTGATCGATTTGCTGAGCGAATTCATCACCAACCCAGCGCCCACCTTGGACGGCCGGAACAGGTGCGGCGTGGTCATGGTGTTGTCGACGACGTACAGAAGCCCACGTTCTGCACACAGTTTGCCGATGCTTTCGAGGTCGGCGATCTGGGTTCGCGGGTTGGCAACCGTTTCTACGAAGACAATACGGGTTTTGTCGTTGATCGCCGCGGCCACTTGCGAAGCATCGGTGGCGTCGACCAGCGACACAGAGCAACCCAGGTTGTCGATGGTTTGCAAGAGGCTGGCGGTGTTGCCGAAGAGGAACCGGCTGGCCACGATGTGGTCGCCCTGTTTCAGCAGGGCAAACAGCATCGAGCCGATGGCCCCCATGCCGGTGGCGAAGCTCACGCTGCCCACACCGCCTTCGAGCAGCGTGATCTTGTTTTCCATCGCCTGGGTGGTGGGGTTGCCCTGGCGGGCGTACACGTGGCCGCTACTCTCGCCCTGGAAGACAGACACCAGCTCGGTGGCCGTGTCGTAGCCGAAGGCGGCCGCCAGGTGCAGCGGCTTGTGGGTGGCACCGTGCTCCACACCGCCCAGGCGGTCGGCGTGCAATATTTGAGTGGTCAGACCTAGGGTCATGATCTTTGCGTTTTCTGTATTGGTAGATTCGATTTCATCATGATTGTCATCAAGAACGTCACCCTGCGCCGCGGCACCAAGATCGTGTTGCAAGACGCGAGCGTCACCCTGCAACCCGGCGAAAAGATCGGCCTGATCGGCCGCAATGGCGCGGGCAAGTCGTCGCTGTTCTCCCTGCTCAGGCACCGCCTGCAATCGGATGCGGGCGACGTGTCGATACCGCCGCGCTGGCTGGTGGGTGAGGTCGCTCAGGACATGCCCGAAACCGAACAAGGTGCCAGCGACTACGTGCTCGAGGGCGACACCCGCCTGCAAGCCGCCAACGCGGCGCTGGTGGCTGCCGAAGCCGCCGACGATGGCCACGCCATGGCCGACGCGCACCAGGAGATTGCCGAAGCCGGCGGCTTCGAGGCCCGCCCGAAAGCACAGGCGCTGCTGATGGGCCTCGGTTTCCGTGTCGACCAGCTCGACGACCCGGTGAACAGCTTCTCAGGCGGCTGGCGCATGCGCCTGCAGCTCGCACGCGCGCTGATGTGCCCTGCCGACCTGATGCTGCTCGACGAGCCCACCAACCACTTGGACCTGGACGCACTCGTCTGGCTCGAAGCCTGGCTGCAGAAGTACGAAGGCACCATGCTCGTGATCAGCCACGACCGCGAGTTTCTCGATGCCATCACCAAAGTCACGCTGCACCTCGACGAGACCCGCTTGACCCGCTACACCGGCAACTACACCGCGTTTGAAGAAATGCGCGCCGAGCGGCTGATGCAGGCGCAAGCCAGCTTCGCCAAGCAACAAGAGCGCATGGCGCATTTGCAGAAGTTCATCGACCGCTTCAAGGCCAAGGCCAGCAAGGCCAAGCAGGCACAAAGCCGTGTCAAGGCCCTGGCCCGCATGGAAAAGCTGGGCCCGGTGCTGACCAGCAGCGACTTCCAGTTCGAATTCCGCGAGCCGCAAAGCCTGCCCAACCCGATGCTGGCCTTCTCGATGATGAGCTGCGGCTACAACGGCACCGCCATCGTCAAAGACATCAACCGCTCCGTGTTGGCTGGCCAGCGCATCGGGATCCTCGGTGCCAACGGCCAGGGCAAGTCGACGCTGGTGAAGACCATCGCCAAAGAGATCCCTCTGATTTCGGGGGAAGTCACCGAAGGCAAAGGTTTGTCGATCGGCTACTTCGCCCAGCAAGAGCTCGACGTGCTCTCGCTCGACGACGGCCCGTTGATGCACATGATCCGCCTCGCACGCGACGTGGGCCCGCAGGCACGCGAGCAGGAGCTGCGCGACTTTCTCGGCTCCTTCCGCTTCGTCGGCGACATGGTCACCCAGGCCGTGGGCTCTCTCAGCGGCGGCGAGAAGGCCCGCCTCGTGCTGGCCATGCTGGTGTGGCAGCGCCCCAACCTGCTGCTGCTCGACGAACCGACCAACCACTTGGACCTCACCACCCGCGAAGCCTTGAGCATGGCGCTCAACGAGTTCGAAGGCACGGTGATGCTGGTGAGCCACGACCGCGCGCTGCTGCGGGAGGTGTGCGACGAGTTCTGGTTGGTCACCGCGGGCGGCGTGCATCCCTTCGACGGCGACCTCGACGACTACCAGAAGTGGCTGCTCGACACCTCGCGCGAGATGGCCAAGGCTGCACGCGAAGCCGGTAATGCGAAGGTGAAGGCCAAGAAATCGGCAGTCACCGCACCCGTGGTCGCAGCACCCACCCCCGCCGCCTCGGCCAAAGACCGCAAGGCCACCGGCCAGGCACGGCACAAGTTGGCGGAACAAACCAAGCCGCTGCGCAATGAACTGGCAGGCCTGGAGCGCAGCCTGGCGGCCATGACGCAGGAAAAGGCCAACATCGAAGCGGCAGCAGCCCAGCCCGATGTCAGCCCGGCCCAGCGAGTGGAGCAAGGCAAGCGCCTGAAGAAGATTGCCGAAGACACCGAGCAAGCCGAAGCCCGCTGGCTCGAGATCACCACCGAACTCGACGCGCTCGCCACCACCGGCGAGGCCTGAGCCACCCCTGCCTTATGCCCCTGGCAACGGCAGGGCAATAAAATTGCACACAATCTAATTGCTCAATCTTCATTATCATTCTCTCCATGGTTTCGACACGCCCACCCGCACAAGCTGCCAGCAACCTGGCCAAAGACTGGTTGCTGCTCGACCAGCAGCTTTGTTTTGCGCTGTACTCCACGTCGCTGGCCATGACCAAGCTCTACAAGCCGCTGCTGGCGCCGCTCGGTCTGACCTACCCGCAGTACCTTGCGTTGCTGGTGCTGTGGGAGCGTGACGGCCTGACCGTGAGCGAGCTGGGAGAGCGGCTGTTTCTCGACTCGGGCACCGTCACACCTCTGCTCAAGCGTATGGAAGCCGCCGGTTGGCTGCAACGCGAGCGCGCCGCAGAAGACGAGCGCCGTGTGATCGTGAGCCTCACCCCCGAGGGCCGTGCGCTGCGCCAGAAGGCCAAGCGCGTGCCCTTGCAACTGGCTGAGGCCACCCGCTGCGACCTGGGCGAGCTGGCCTCCTTGACGCAACGCTTACAGCAGCTGCGCACACAGCTGCTGAGCGCTGATGACGACGCGCCCTCTGCGGCGCACTGAATTTATCCACCACCCCTGAACGGAGCTCACCATGGCACTCGAAAAAGTCCTCTACACCGCCCACGCCACTTCCACCGGCGGCCGTGCCGGCACCACCGAATCGTCGGACGGCGCACTCAAGGCCACGCTGACCACGCCCAAGGAACTGGGCGGCGCCGGTGGCACTGGCACCAACCCCGAGCAGCTGTTTGCGGCCGGCTATTCGGCCTGCTTCATCGGTGCGATGAAGGCGGTTGCGGCCGGCCAGAAGATCGCTCTGCCGGCTGACGTGTCGATCACCGCCGACGTGGGCATCGGTCCCATCCCCGGCGGCTTCGGCATCCAGGTGGCCATGGCCATCACCATCCCTGGTTTCGAGAAAGACAAGGCCGAAGCGCTGGTCGCTGCTGCCCACAAGGTGTGCCCGTATTCGAACGCGACCCGCGGCAACATCGACGTCACGCTGACGGTGGTCTGAGCAGCTCCAGCAGCAATTCGATCCGCGCCTTCACCGGCGTGAGATCGTCGGCCGACGGCAACACGTCGTCGGCCTTTGCCAGCACCCTGCCGCCCAGGCAGCGGCTGCTGCGCAAAACCTTCACACCTTCTGATTGCGCCTGAAGCAGCGCGCTTTCGAGGTGGTGGTGCACGGTGCCGTTGCCGGTCGCGGCGATGGCCAGGCCTCGCACACCATCCGCACACAACAAGCGCACCACCGCGCCGTCGGCCCCGGCATGGCTGTGCACTATCTCGACGCGCGGCCACGCAGTTGTGTCGGTGGGCAGCAGCTCGCACCCTGTTGCCACGCCCTTCGGTCTCGCCCGTGAGATGCGCACCTCGCCATGGGCCACGACACCCATCACACCGGCATCACCGGAGCTGAAGGCATCGACACGGTAGGTGTGCGTCTTGCGCAGATCGTGGGCCGAGTGGATCTGGCCGTTCAGCACCGCGACCACGCCTTGCACGCCCAGGTGGCCCGCCACACGCACGGCATCGAGCAGGTTTTGCGGCCCATCGGCCTGGGGCGAGGTGGCGGGCCGCATGGCGGCTGTCATCACAAGGGGCTTGGTCGGCTCAAGCACGCGCTGCAGGAAGTAGGCGGTTTCTTCCAGCGTGTCGGTGCCATGGGTGACCACCACCCCAGCCACTTCTGCACGCGCCAGGTGGTGCGCGGCGCGCAGGGCGAGCGTGCGCCAGATGGCAAAGCCCATGTCCTTGCTGTCGACCTGCGCGACCTGCTCGCATTCCAGCGGCACGCTGGCCAGCTCGGGAACCGCCTTCACCAATTGCGACACGCCGATCTGCGCGGCGGTGTAGCCGATGTTGTCACCCGCCACCGCCGAGGTGCCTGCGATGGTGCCGCCGGTGCCCAGCACCACGATGATGTTTTGCATTTTTTGAGAAGCTGGATGAAAATACAGCCACTGGATGGATGTTCAGTCCTGAACCTTCCGCCCAGTCGCCAAGAGCTTTACCTCGAGGATCGCCATGCAAGAAGCGCCCAAACTCACCGACCGCCAGCAGCAGATTCTCGATCTGGTGCAAAGCGCCATCGAGCGCACCGGCGCCCCGCCCACACGGGCCGAGATCGCTGCCGAGCTGGGCTTCCGCTCCGCCAACGCCGCTGAAGAACACTTGCAGGCACTGGCCCGCAAAGGCGTCATCGAACTCGTGGGTGGCACCTCACGCGGCATCCGTTTGAAGTCTGACACATTGCGTGCTCTCAACGAGAGCCGGGGCAAGCAGTTCAGCCTCCCCTTGCCCAGCCTGTCGCAGCTCACGCTGCCGCTCGTGGGCCGGGTGGCAGCCGGCAGCCCCATCCTCGCGCAAGAGCACATCGATCAAACCTATTTGATGGAAGCCAGCATGTTCCCGCGCCGGCCCGACTACTTGCTCAAGGTCAAGGGCATGAGCATGCGCGACGCCGGCATCATGGACGGCGACCTGCTCGCCGTGCAAAAGGCCAAAGACGCCAAGAACGGCCAGATCGTCGTGGCGCGTCTGGGCGACGAAGTCACCGTCAAGCGATTCAAGCGCACCCGCACCAGCATCGAGCTGCTGCCCGAAAACCCCGACTTCGAACCCATCGTCATCCCTTTTGGCGACGTCGACTTCGAGCTCGAAGGCATTGCCGTCGGCCTGATTCGCAACAACATGATGATGTGAGCCCGTGATGGCAGCGATCAAATCACAGTCCATGAAATCACCCAAAGCGCACAGCGCCGATGAATGCCAGGCACTGGAGCAACTGCCCAACATCGGCCCCGCCCTCGCCCAAGACCTGCGCCTGATCGGCATCGACCACCCCAGGCAGCTGCGAGGCAAAGACGCCTTCGTGCTGTACCAGACCCTGTGCGCCGTCACCGGCCAGCGGCACGACCCCTGTGTGCTCGACACCTTCATGGCCGCCACCGACTTCATGGGTGGCGCCGCTCCCGCACCATGGTGGAGCTACACCGCGCAACGCAAGGCCTTGTTCGGACAGGTTTGAGGATCACGCCATGACGACTATTCACGCCGCCGGCAGCTTCGAGGTCAAGCTGCTGCCTCAAGCCCTCGCGGATGCAGATTCCGGCCTGGGCCGCATGTCGATCGACAAGGTTTTCAGCGGTGACCTGCAAGGCACGAGCACGGGCGAGATGCTCACTGCCCTCACGGCCGTGAAGGGCTCGGCGGGCTATGTGGCCATCGAGCGTGTCACGGGCACGCTGCAGGGGCGAAGCGGCAGCTTCATGTTGCAGCACCTGGGCACGATGACCCGCGGGGAGCCCACCCTAAGAGTGCTGGTGGTGCCCGACTCGGGCACTGAGGGCCTGGCCGGTATCGCAGGCAGCCTGTCGATCGATATCACCAACGGCAAGCACTTCTACAAGCTCGACTACACGCTCCCGCCCGCCGCCTGAAGCGTCAACGCACGGCGCCATCAAGGCCTGGGCTTGAGCACCAACGTCCGCTTCGCCTCGCCGCCCCACACCGGCACGTCTTTCACCTCGCGCCAGCGGTCGACAAAGCTGCTGTAGAGCGGCGAAAACACGATGCCCGACTGCCCGCTCGAATGCATGAAACGTGACTTCGACGGGTCCCCCAGGTCATAGAGCGCACGGAACGACGGGCCGTGCTCGTCCAGGTAGAACTCGCCGGTGGCCGGGTCGGGCCGCATGCTCACGCGTGAGACGTTGACGCTGTAGGTGTCGCCACCCACCGGCGTGCGCAGCTCGAACCATTTGCTGAGCAGCTTCACGCGGCTGAACGGGCGGTGCTCCGAGCGAGCCTGGTGCGCCCTGCCCCATTGCCACTTCGCCACGTCGGCGCCCTGGGCGGCCTGCAGCTCGCCCAGTGCGCGGGTGAAGGCAGCGTTGATCTGCTCGTCGCAGGTCTCGGCCGTGGGTGTGGCCTTGTTGTCGCACCACCAGGCATCGTTGCGCTCCAGCACGCCTTCAAGCCCCTCACGGAAGCTGCGGCTGCCGATGATCTGCCGCTCGTACACAGGGTCGCCAATGTCGTCGCGGAAAACGCCCTGGGTCAGCTGCCGCGCCCAGGCCCAGGCGATCAGGGGTGCGGCCTTGTCGGCGGCCATCACGCCGTCGAACGCTGCCAGCTCACGCTGCGCCGCCGAAGCCAGCGGGTGCGCGGAGCTGGCCTTGCGCAGCACCGGCATCAGCCGCATCGTGCCAGCCGAGTACAGGTCGCTCTGGATGGCACGCAGGCTATCGAGGTTGTGCTTCGGTTTCGCCGCCAGCAGCTGCTCGATGCGCTGCTGCCTGAAGGGTGCGGCCCATTCGCTGGTGATGAAGTGCGGGTAGTCGACCGGGTGGATGCGCTGGTTGGCGGTGGCGATCCAGCCGCGCGGCGGGTCGGTCTCGCGTGGCGTCCAGGTGGGTTCGAGCACACCGGCCCAGTCGTAGCGCGCATCCCAGCCGGGTGCAGGCACCAGGCCTTTCAAGTCGTTCTCGGGTTTGCGCACCGGCACGCGGCCGGCAGACACCATGCCGATGTGGCCCTGGTCGTCGGCCACCACCATGTTTTGCATCGGCGCAAGGTGCTTGCCAGAAGCGGCGATGAAATCAGCCACGCTGCGGCTGGTGTTGAAGGCGAGTGCGGCGTCGACGGTGCCGGAGTCAACGTCGAGCGCCGTCCAACGTATGGCCAGGGCATAAGCCGGCTGCGTGGCGGGGCCGGTGAGGCCCTCGGTGGCACCCGCGCCTGCGTCCGAGATGACCGGGCCGTGGCGCGTGCTGCGGGCCACCAGCGTCACATCGGGCTTGCCCTTGACCTTGATGGTTTCGGTGACGGTGGCGAACGCGACCCAGCCCTCGGGTGTCTGGTACTGCGTGGGGTCGTCGGGCTTGATGCGCTCGATGTAGAGGTCTTGTACGTCGGGGGCGGTGTTGGTGAAGCCCCAGGCCACGTGTTCGTTCTGCCCGAGCACCACGAACGGCAGGCCCGGCATGGTGGCGCCGGCCACCTTGAAGCCGGGCGCTTCCATGCGGACCAGGTACCACAGTGCGGGCGCAGTGAGTTTCAGGTGCGGGTCGTTGGCCAGCAGCGGCTTGCCGCTTTCGGTGTGCGAGCCGTGCACCACCCAGTTGTTGGAGCCAACCCCTTCCACGCCCGATTCGGGCGCCGCGTTGAGCGCCTGCTGGCCCAGCGCAGCGCTGAGCTTGAGGCTTCGAAACAGCGCGGCGTAGTCGGCCGTGGGCAGGGGTTTGTCACCGGGGTATGGCGGCAGCAGCTCGTTGATGCGCTCGACCGGCATCTTCAACGCCATGCGCAGGCGCAGCAGCTCGGCCGACCAGTTGGCGCCCAGGTCCCAGGCCATCATCGTGGCCCAGGCCATGCTGTCTTCGGGTGTCCATGGCTCGACGACAGTGCCGGTCAAGATGAATTCGGGCGGGCGTGCGCTCAACTCGTTTTGCACATAAGCGTTGATGCCGGCAGCGTAGGCGTTGAGCGCGGCGCGTGTTTCGGCGCTGGCCTGCTCCCACTGCGCGGCGGCGGTGCGGCGCACGCCGAGGGCGCGCAGGAACTTGTCAGTCTCGAGGGCCGATTCGCCGAACGATTCCGCCAGGCGGCCCGAGCCAATGCGCTTGTGCGTCTCGAGCTGCCACAGCCGGTCTTGCGCGTGCACATAACCCAGGCCGAACATCGCGTCATCGCGTGAAGCTGCCTTGATGGTCGGGATGCCATCGGCGTCACGTTCGATGCGGACTTCGCCTCGCAGGCCCTGCAGCGGCATGGTGCCGCTGGTCATCGGCAACACACGCCGGCTGTAGGTCCACAGCGCGGCTGCCACCACGAGCACCACCAGCAGCAGCGCCCAGGCGCCGCGACGAAGCCATTTCATGCGTCAATCCAGTCCCTGTTCAGATCCGCTGAGCGTAACCCTTGGCAAGCGGTGAATGCATTCGGGTTGCCCGCAAAGCGCGGTGAATTGCCGGGCCATACGGCTTCTGTTTGCGCTTTAGCAAGCTCATCCGCTACCGACAATTGCTTACATGAACACCGCCCACGCCGAACTCAGCTTCCACCGCGCTGCCGACCTGCATGCTTTTGGCATGCCGGAAGACCGCCTGGCCCGCATGGCAGCCCGCCGCGCCTTTGTCGAGATGAAAACCTGCTTCATCAACGCGGCGGCCGAGATCGAAGGCAGCACCGGCGCACTCTTGCAGCGCAAGGTGCGCATGGCCGGTGAAGTGATCGAGCTCTGGCGCATTCGCCACGCGGTGCTCGCAGCTTTGCCGCGCCACAAGGCCAGCACCGAGATGCACCGCCAGGAGTTGATGCAGCAGATCGAGAGCGCCTTCCCTGAAGGCGGCGGCAACACCGCCTTCGTGCCGCTGTAAAGCTCAGCGCCCGCCGACGGCCAGCTTCACACCCAGCACCACAAACATCGCGCCCGCCGCGCGCTGCAGCCACACCCCCAGCCTGCCGGACCGCGCTCTGCCCGCCCAGCGCTCGCGCGCCGTGCCCGCAAGCCACGCCATCACCAGCGTGACCAGGGTGCCGTTGACGGTGAACACCAAGCCCAGCAGGCCCAACGCCAGCGCCTGATGCGCGCTGTGAGGCGTGATGAATTGCGGCAGGAAGGCCAGGAAGAAGAGCGCCACCTTCGGATTGAGTGCATTGGTCAGCACGCCACGCCAGAACACACGCTTCGGGTCGAGCACCGCGGGAGCGGTCATCCCGCCGTGCGAACGCAGCATGCCGATGCCCATCCAGACCAGGTAGGCGGCACCGGCCCACTTGACCACGGTGAATGCCAGCTCAGACGTTGCCAGCAAGGCTGAAAGGCCTAGCGCCGCCAACACCACATGAAACAGGCAACCCGCCCCGATGCCCAGCGCCGCCAGCATGCCGGCGCGGCGCCCGCCGGAGCCCGCGTTGCCGGCCACATAAAGCAGGTCAGCCCCCGGTGTCAGGTTGAGCAGCAGCCCCGCCAACACGAACAGTGGCAGGTCATGGATGCCCAGCGTCGCCAGCACCTCAGGTGAGACCCAGGAAGTCGCTCTTGCCCAGCTCGACGCCGTTGTGGCGCAGCAGCGCATAGGCCGTGGTCACGTGGAAGTAGAAGTTGGGCAGCGCGTAGTGATTGAGGTAAAACTCGCCCTTCATCGCGACGGCACCATCACGGCGCGGCACCGAGATGTCTTTGTCTTCAGAGCCCGCGATCTGCGCTTCGGGCACCGACTGGATGAACGCCAGAGTCGAGGCGATTCGCTCCTTCAGCTGCGCCAGGGTGGCTTCGTTGTCTTCGTGCTTGGGTGCATCGACGCCGGCCAGGCGGGCGATGCAGAACTTGGCGCCGTCGCAGGCAATCTGGATCTGCTTGGTGAAGGGCAGCATGTCGGGCGCCAGGCGGGTGGCGAGGTAGACGGCGCCGTCGAACTTCTTGGCCTGCGCATGGGCCTCGGCCTTGTCGATCCATTTGGCGAGGCTGCCGAGCTTGCGAACAAACACCGGCACGCTGGCCGAATACATCGTGTTGGACATGGGGACTCCGTGTTTTCTGGAGGGCGCATGCTACTTCGAAGCGGGCACAATCACCCGTCACCCCCAGCAGCGCCCACTTGATGAACATCATCATCCTCGACGACTACCAAGACGCGGTGCGCAAACTCAAATGCGCCGCGCGGCTGGAGCACCTCAACGCCAAGGTCTTCACCAACACGGTCAAGGGCATCGGCCAACTGTCGGTGCGCTTGCGTGATGCCGAGGTGCTGGTGCTGATCCGCGAGCGCACCCACTTCCCTCGGCAGCTGCTGGAAAAGCTGCCCAAGCTCAAGCTGCTGGCGCAGACCGGCAAGGTGGGCCCGCACATCGACGTCGAGACCTGTACCCGCCTGGGCATTGCCGTGGCCGAAGGTGTGGGCTCGCCGGTGGCCCCGGCCGAGCTGACCTGGGCGCTGATCATGGCGGCCATGCGCCGCCTGCCGCAGTACGTGGGCAACCTCAAGCACGGGGCGTGGCAGCAGTCGGGGTTGAAGGCGGCATCGATGCCGGCCAACTTCGGCATCGGCATGGTGCTCAAGGGCAAGACGCTGGGGCTGTGGGGCTTCGGGCGCATCGGCGAGCTGGTGGCCGGCTACGGCCGGGCTTTCGGCATGAACGTGATCGTGTGGGGCAGCGAGACCTCGCGCGAACGTGCTCGTGCCGCTGGCTACACGATTGCCGAGTCGCGCGAATCATTCTTCGAGACCAGCGACGTGCTGAGCCTGCACCTGCGCCTGGCCGACACCACCCGTGGTGTGGTCAAGTTCGACGACCTGGCGCGCATGAAGCCGACCTCGCTGCTGGTCAACACCTCGCGCGCCGAGTTGATCGAAGAAGGCGCGCTGGTCTCGGCGTTGAACCGTGGCCACCCGGGCATGGCGGCGGTCGACGTGTTCGAGACCGAGCCCATCCTGCAAGGCCACCCGTTGCTTCGCCTGGAAAACGCCGTCTGCACACCGCACATCGGCTATGTGGAGCAAGACAGCTACGAGCTCTACTTCGGCGCGGCGTTCGACAACGTCATCAACTTCGTCAACGGCAACCCCACCGGCATCGTCAACCCGGCCGCATTGAAAGTATTGCGAGGATGAGCACGGAGGCGCTCACGCCTCATCAGCAACTCACCCGCGCCCGCTGGGCGCTGATGTTCGGCAACTTCGCCATCGGCTGCGGCGTGATGGTGGTGGCGGGCTCGCTCAACGACCTGATCCGCTCGCTCGAAGTCAGCGTGGCCCTGGGTGGGCAGCTGATCTCGTTGGCCGCGGTGCTGATGTGTTTTGGTGCGCCGGTGCTGGCCGCACTGGTCGGCGGCTGGGACCGCCGCCGTCTGCTCACGCTCTCGCTCGTGTGGTTTGCGGTGGGCCACGCGCTCAGCGCGGTGGCGCCCAACTACGCCGTGCTGCTGCCGCTGCGTGCGCTGTGTGTGATCGCCGCCGCGGTCTACACACCCCAAGCCGCGGCGGCCATCGGTTTTGTCGCGCCGCCTGAAGAGCGTGGCCGCGCCATCATCTTCATCTTCCTAGGCTGGTCGGTGGCTTCGGTCGTGGGCATGCCGGTGCACAGCTTCATCGGCGAAGAGTTCGGCTGGCGTTGGGCCTTCGGCCTGGTGGCCGTGTTGTCGGCCGGCGCCGCGTGGTGGGTGTGGGCCGTGATGCCCGATGGCGTCAAGCCACCGGCCATGCGCCTGGCCGCGTGGCGCGAGGTGTTCACCCACCCGGTGCTGATGGCGGTCATTCTCGTGACTGCCTTGTCGGGCGCGGGCCAGTTCACGCTCTTCGCCTACATGGCGCCTTACTACCGGCAGGTCATCGGCGCCAACGCGGCCGAGACCAGCTTCATGTTCTTCTGGTTCGGCGCGTTCGGGCTGCTGGGCAACCTGCTGCTCTCGCGCTACATCGACCACGTGGGAGCCGCGCGCATCGTGGCGGTGTCCTTGAGCGCCATGGCGGTCAGCCTGATGCTGTGGCCACGGGCCACGAGTGTGGTGTTGATCGCACTGGTGGCGGTGCCGTGGGGGCTGGGCGGCTTCGCGTCAAACTCTGCGCAGCAGGCGCGGCTGGGCCAGGCCGCACCCGAACTCGCCACGGCACTGATGGCCTTGAACACCTCGGCCATCTACCTCGGCCAGGCGATTGGCGCGGGCGGCGGTGGTGTGGTGGTGGCGGCCCATTCGGCACTCGGCCACACCGGCAAGGAGCTGTACGGCAGCCTGCACTGGATCGGCCTCGGCTGGATGCTGCTCGCGTTGGTGGTGAGCATCTGGGCGCAGCGCCAGACGATGAAGCGCGGTGGGCGGGTTTAACAACGCTCAGGCGGCCAGCGCATCGTCGAGCATGGCCGGCAAGTCGGCCAGGTCGTGTTGCACTTGCGCCGAGAGGCCTTCAGGCAGGTCACGCAAAGCGCCCCGGTGCAAGAAGACCTCGGTGCCACCATGTGCCCCTCGCCTGAGCACCACACTCAGCAGCAGGTCGGGTTGGGCATCGGGGGTTTCCATCTGCACCGGCGTGCCGCCTTGCGACGACTCCAGCACGATGATGTAGCGCGACTCGCCGGTGATCGCATCGACTTGCTGCGGCAGACACGCCAGCACATGCATGCCATGCCGCTGGGCACTCTTCTCGATGCGCTGCACGATGTCAGACACGTCGTAAGGGCTCACGCGGGTGAGCGTCAAACGCTCTTCACCGGCGAAGCTGCGGCCACCATTTGCGGCCGCGACCATGATGGCAACTCCACTGGTCATCCAGAAGCGAAACGGGTTCTTCATCAGAAAGCTCCTTTGCGCTGGAGCGCAGACCATACGGCCCGACAAGGCGAGGGTCAAGGCATTTGCAGGCTCGAAAAAAGTAACGCTGGCTATCGCGGCGCAGCAAGTTTTTGAGACCCCAGCAATCGGCATCAAACCGAATGTTCGGTATGGATGTGAAACCCGCTTGACCGAGTGAAGCCGTGGGGATTGCAGGGCTTATCGGGTGCCGAAAATCTTGTCGCCCGCATCGCCCAGGCCCGGAATGATGTAACCCAGCTCGTTGAGGTGGCTGTCGATCGCGGCTGTCCAGCAGCGCACGTCGGGGTGCGCGTTCTGCAGAGCGGTCACGCCTTCCGGAGCGGCAACCAGCACCAGCGCGCGCACGTCGGTGCAACCTCGGCTCTTGAGCAGGTCGACGGTGGCGATCATTGACCCGGCCGTGGCGAGCATGGGGTCGACGATGAGTGCGGTGCGTTCGTCGAGGTGGCCCACGAACTTCTCGAAGTAGTGCTCGGGTTGCAGCGTCTCGTGGTTGCGGCTCAGGCCCACGATGCTGACCTTGGCGTTGGGCACCATGTCGAGCACACCGTCGAGCATGCCCAGGCCTGCGCGCAAGATGGGCACGACCGTCACCTTCTTGCCGCGCACCTGGTCGATCTCGATCGGGCCGCTCCAGCATTCGATGCTTGTCTTCTCGAGCGGAAAGTCGGCGGTGGCTTCGTAGGCCAGCAGGCGGCCAAGCTCGTTGGTCAGCTCACGAAACTGTTTGGTCGAGATGTCTTTCTCGCGCAGCAGGCCGATCTTGTGCTTGACGAGCGGGTGCTTGACTTCGATCACGGGCATGACGGCGACCCCTTGTTGATGTCTTGCTTGTCAGGCAACAAGCGTGCCGTCTTAACCGCCGCGTTGACGCAACGCTTCGTACAAACACACGCCCGATGCCACCGACACATTCAAGCTCTCCACCGCGCCCTTCATCGGCAGGCGCACCAGCTCGTCGCAGGTCTTGCTGGTGAGCTGGCGCATGCCGCTGCCTTCGGCGCCGAGCACGAGCGCCACCGGGCCGCTGAGGTCGAGGTCATACAGCGATTTCTGCGCGTCGTCAGAGGTGCCGATGATGCGTATGTCGCGCTCCTTCAGCTCGTTGAGAGTGCGCGCGAGGTTGGTCACCATGAAGTACGGCACGGTGTCGGCCGCGCCACTGGCGACCTTGGCCACGGTGGAGTTGACGCCCACCGCATGGTCCTTGGGCGCGATGACGGCATGTGCGCCCGCGCCGTCGGCCACACGCAGGCAAGCGCCGAGGTTGTGCGGGTCGGTGATGCCGTCGAGCACCAGCAGCAGTGGCGGGCCTTCGACGGCGTCGAGCGTGTCGTCGAGCGAGTGGCTCATGGCCACCACCTCCACCCGCGCCACCACGCCCTGGTGGCGGTGGGTGCCGCACATCTTGTGCAGGCGGTCGTCGTCGCTGTCGACCAGCTTGGCGCCAGCATCGCGGGCGCGCTCGACAAACTGCTTCATGCGCTGGTCGCGCCGGGTGGCGTCGACGTGCAACTCGATGATGGACTTGGGCGCGGTTTTCATCCGCACCGTGATGGCATGAAAGCCGAAAAGAATCTTGTTGCTCATGCGCCGATGTTAGCCCGCAGGCCCTTCAACCCAACGCTCTGTCAACCGCCGAGATCAGATCGTTGTAGTGATACGGCTTGGCGAGATAAGCATCACAGCCCGCCGCCAGGATGCGCTCGGCATCGCCCTTCATCGCCAGCGCCGTGAGCGCCACCACCTTGACGTGCGCGGTCAAGGGGTTTTGCTTGAGCAAGCGTGTGGCCGACAAGCCGTCCATGCCGGGCATCTGCACGTCCATCAAGATCAGGTCGGGCTGCTGCTCGCGCGCCAGGGCGAGACCCGCTTCGCCACTGTCGGCCGACAACACCGCGTGCCCGGCGCGCTGCAGCACCAACTGCGCCAGCTTCAGGTTTTGCGGGTTGTCTTCAACGACGAGGATGGTGGCCATGGGGTACGCCCTTCAAACGATGGCTGTGGCCAGGCTCGACACCTGGCCCAGGGTGAAGAAGAAACATGCCCCCTGCCCCGGCGCCGACTCGACCCAGATGCGCCCACCGTGTTTTTCGAGCACCCGCTCCACGATGGCCAGACCCACGCCATTGCCCTTGAACGCCGAGTCGGGATGAAACCGCTGGAACGGGCGAAACAGGCGTTCGCCCGCCGCACGCGCATCGAAGCCCGCGCCGTTGTCTCGCACATAGAACACCGCCCCCTCGGGCCGCTCGACCTGGCCGAACTCGACCTGTGGCCGGGGCACACCGGCGCTGTATTTCCAGGCGTTCGACAACAGGTTGGACAAGGCCACCCGCAGCAGGCGCGCGTCGCCCTGCGCATGCAAACCAGCCTGCACGTGGCTCTCGGCATGCGCCAGGGGCTTGGCGGCGGCCAGTTCTTCGAGCAGCACATTCGCCATGTGCGACAAGTCGACCGGCTGCACCTGCATTTCAGCGCGTGTCATGTTGGCCAGCAGCAGCATGTCTTCGATCAGGCTGTTCATGCGCTGGGCGGCCGTCTGGATGTGGCCCACGTATTCGCGTGCCTTGGTGCTCAACTCGCCGGCGTGGCCCAGTTGCAGCAGGTCGGCAAAACCCGCCACCTGCCCGAGCGGCGTGCGCAGGTCGTGCGACACCGAGTAGCTGAAACCTTCCATCTCGGAATGCACCGTGCGCAACTCGCGGTAGGCCTTCTCGACCACCTGCGCCTGTTGCTGCGCTTCCATGCGCATGCGGTGCAAGCGGATGAACACCGCCGCCTTGGCACGCAGGATCTCAGGCACCACGGGCGAAAGGATGTAGTCGACGGCACCCAGCCGGTAGCCGCGGTAGGTGTCGCTCTCGTGCACATACATCGCCGACACGAACACGATTGGCGCGTCCATGCCCACGTGCTTGTCGCGGATCGTCTGAGCCACGTCGAAGCCGCTCATGCCGGAGAGGTGCACGTCGAGCAGGATCATCGCGTAGTGCCGTTCGCCGCAGCGCGCGAGCGCCTCTTCGCCCGAAGCCGCGCTGTAGATCTCGGCCCCCATGTCGTTGAGCGAGGCCTGGTACAGCCGCCGGTTGGCCGCGTTGTCGTCGACGATGAGGATGGCGGGGGTGGTTTGCATGCGGCGTGCTGGGCTCGTCAGTTCATCAGTGGGCTTGCGCCTTGGGTTGGCGCTGCCGCGCCAGGGCGCGCTTCACTTCGGCCAACAAGCTCAGCGAGTGGAAGTCGGTTTTTTCCATCACCTGCTGCACCTTCCCGCTGAGCTGGGCGCGGTCGTCTCGGCTGAGCAGCTTCGCGGTGAGCACGATGATCGGGATGCCCGCGGTATCGGGGTGGCCACGCAGCCCGTGCACCACGTCGAAGCCCGACACCTGCGGCATCATCAGGTCGAGCACGATCAGCGCCGGCGGGTCGCTGCGCACCAGGTCGAGCGCCTCTTGCCCGCCATACGCGCCCATCGGCGTGTAGCCGGCCACCTGCAGGTGCTTGCTGACCAGGGCGACGGCCTTGGGGTCGTCGTCAACCACCAGCACGCGCGCGTCGGCGGGCGGCTCGTCGAGCCCGGCCGC
>JACMKJ010000248.1 GCA_014380155.1 Rhizobacter sp.
CCAGCCCTGTTGCTCGATGCGTTTGGCCTCGGCCACGTGCTTGCCGTGGGTGGTGGTCGGGTCGGGGTTGCCGCCATCGGCCGAAACCATGCGGTCGATCATCAGCTTGAGCGGGCTCGGTGACTGGTACCAGTAGGTCGGCGCCAGGATGATCACCGCGTGGGCGGAGACCCAGCGTTCGTAGATTTCGGCCATCCAGTCGTCGGCCTGGTTCAGCGCGTGGTTCGGGTAGCAACTGCAAGGCCAGTGGCAAAGGGGCATTGCGCTCGACACACAGCCCTTGCACGGGTGGATGGTGCGACCGTACTCCGACGTGACCAGGCTCAGGTCCAGCACATCGGCCTGCATGCCCGCACGCTCGACCACGCGCCGGGCCACCTCGGTCAGCCGCCAGGTCTTTGACACCTCGCCCGGGCAGGTGCCGTCGTTGCGCGCGCTGCCGCAGACCAGCAGCACGCGCGATGGCGCCGTGATGTCGCCCCAGAGCTTCTGCGCCGCTTTCAGGCGCTTGCGGGTGTCCAGCCACTGCACGGACACCTCGTGGCCTGGGTCGGCAAAGCCGCGGCCGGCGGGTCGGGTGATCGGTGCCTTGCGGCCCTGCTGCAGCGCATCCCACGCTATGGCTTCGAGGCGCGCGATGGCCTCACGTTCGCCCTCGAAGGCAGGGTCGTAAAAGCGCACATGGAAGCGCTCCTGGAACTGTGCTCGGGTCAGCGCGATGGGCGCCTGACCGGTGCGGATCTTGGTCATGGGCACATGGTCTGGCGTGGGCGGCGCACGGTCTGTGCGCTGTCGAACATCTGCTGAACTCAGTGGCTCGAGGGCCGCGGCGCAGGCGTCACGCATGCAATGTGCGAGGGCGCACAGACCATGCGGCTAGTTGCTGCCAACCTGGGTTTTGCGAGCTGCAAATTGTCTGGAGACCCCCATGTCTGGCGCCACCCACAAGCATCACCCGACCCATGACGTTCCCGACGAATTTGTGCCGGGCGCAATGCCTGTCGAACCTGACGAAGGGCCGGTTCCCCCTGCGATCCCGGAAGACCCCGAAGACGACCGCGTGATCGACCCGGAGACCTGAGGCGGTCTGCGCGCCAGCCACCACCCCAACGGCTTCAACAGTTCGTGGGTGAAGCCGGCGGCAGCAGGCGGGCGCATTCGCGCCTGACCACTTGGTAGCACTCGCAACTGGTCTGTTCCAGCACGCTGCGGTTGAGCAGCTGGATCCGACCGTCTTGGTATCCAATGGCCCCGCTCGCGCTCAGTGTCATGGCCGCCGCCGTGACTTCGTCGCTGGTCACACCCAGCATCTTCGAGATGAGTTTTTGGGTCATCACCATCTCGTCGCCGCAGAGCCGGTCGAAGCTCAGCAGGAGCCAGCGACTGAATTGCTGATTCAGGGTGTGGTGCCGGTTGCAGGCAGCGGTTTGAGTCATCTGCGTCAGCAGCGACTGCGTGTACAGGAGCAGCAGCCGAAGCGTTGCACCGCCGCGAGCAACCGCTGCCTTCAACTCGCTGGCCGGGAGGCGGTAACCCATGCCCGCGCTCTGCACCACGGCCCGGATCGTGGTGGAGTTGCCGCCCATGAACAAAGTGATGCCGAGCATGCCGTCGTTGCCCACCAGGGCAATCTCAGCCGACTCGCCATCGTCCATCACATAGAGCAGGGACACGATGGAGGTCACGGGAAAGTAGGCGAACTCGAGTTCTTTGCCGGGCTCGGAAATGACCTGCCCCAAAGGCATCTCGACCAGCTTCAGGTGCGGTTCCCAGCGCCGGAAGTCGGAGTCGGGCATCGCCGCCAAGAGGTGATTCGCCAATGCGCCAGCGCCCTGCGTGCGGGTGGACTGGTCGAGCGCCGACAGTGAGAGGGTTTGAGGCATGGTGGGTCGTTCCTTGGATGGTCACGGTGTATCCGAGCCCGCGCCGCCGGTCTGTGCGCTTGCGTACACGGACTCCCACAGCGTTGACAGGCCCCAGATCCCCACCTCCGTTCGCCGCGCGCTGAGCCTCTCGAAGGATCAGCGCGAACGCAGTGGGAGGTGCTCCCGCTACTGGCAGCTGACGCTTGCCGCCAGGTCACGTCGCCCGAGGTGGAGAGCGCCACTCTCGGGTAGGGGCACAGCGGTCGGGTGCGGTTGGCGGCCCAGCCGGCGGGCACTTCGGCGTTCGCAGCGAACCCATTGCCAGGGCCGCGTGCGGTGGCCACCGTGTTGGCGACGGTGGTGCTCTCCGCGGCGGTGAAGGCGTTGGCGAGATCGGCGGGGGCTATCAGCGCGTAGCCGTTGCGCACCGAATATGTTGGCGATGGCCGCCTTGGGCAGGTTGTTGCCCGGCGCGCCAGCGAGAAAGCCGTCGCACTGATCGGCGAAGCGCGACATGGCGCCCATCGCGTCGCGCGCGCCGTTGGAGCAGGCGCCGAAGTAAGAGCGGTCGGGTGCCTTGCCGTAGGCCGTCTGGATCACGCTCTTGGCCATGGGAGTGAGCTTTTGCACCGCCTGGCAGCCGTAGTCGAGACGGGCCTGCGGGTCGATGCCGAAGTTGGAGCCGAGCGAGCCCACGTGGCCGCCATTGGGCCTGGTGGGCGTCGCTACAAGCCTGTAATACTTCGAGTCGCAAACAATTCAAACAACTGGCCGAAGCTCAACGCCGACATACAGGAGGTAGAACATGCCAGCAATGATTGTCCTAGGCGACAAGACTGACCACGGCGGCGAAGTCATCGAAGCATCCGGCGTTACCGACACTCACGGCAAACGGATTGCTCGCGTAGGAGACAAGGTCTATTGCCCGAAGAAAGGTCACGGAACCACGGTCATCACGACCGGGGACAACACCATGATCATCGACGGCAAGGCCGTCTCGTATCACGGCTGCAAGACGTCTTGCGGTGCCACGCTCATCTCATCGCAGGCAGTGACAACAGTGAACTTCGGCAGCGGTGGCTCCGCTTCTGCTTCAATGTCCATTGCGATGGGCGCAGCCAGTCAATCAGGTCAAGCCAGTGCGGCCAGCAAGGCCAGCCAAGCTGAGCAAACCGAGCAGGCCGATCAACGCTTCTTGCTTCTCGATGAATCGACCAAAGAACCACTGGCCAACAGACTCTATCGACTGAAATTTCGCGGTTCGTCAACGGAAGGTCGTACAGACACTGACGGCCGAACATCAGCGGTCGTCGGTTCGGTCGGCGAAGAAGTCGAGATCGAAGTATTTGCAGAACAAGCAGGGGGCTGACCATGCCATTTCCATTGCTTGCGCCAGTTGTCGTCATAGGCGCCACGCTGACACTGAAATCCGACACGAAGCCCGTGACTGTTTATGTCAAGAAGCCGCGCGGCACTCTCTATTGGGGCGGTGCTGGGCTAGACGGTTCATACATAGCCCCTCAACTGAAGGCATTTGGTTCCGCTGGCATTCAGCACGTAAACGTTGGCCTCACAAACACGGCTACAACGCAAATCGGCGAGGCAGGCATGTTCATCGACGCGCTGCGTGCTGGTCTGACCATCCGCTACGAAGACAACGACGAGTGGACGATCGGCTCCGGAATGAACAACGCCTCACAGCAGTTCAATCTGATCGGGTACTCATACGGCTCACTTCTCGCAGCACACACAGCCAACTTCTATGCGAAGCAGGGGCACGTCGTTGATCACCTCGTTCTCATCGGAGCGCCCATTGATATTGATTTCCTGAAGACTCTTCGCACGCGGAAAAACATAAAGCGCGTGGTTGTCGTGGACTTGAAAGACAAAGGTGATCCGATCTACGCCGGAATCACCCAATGGGAGCTCACGAAGACAGCGTCCACGCTGGGAGAACAAATGAAGCGTCAGCGGGGTGAAGGGCATTTTTACTATGCCCACGTTGTTGCTGACAGCCCGGCTCGATGGGCAGCACTCGCCAGGCATCTGTACGAC
Source organism: Rhizobacter sp. (assembly GCA_014380155.1). Lineage (GTDB taxonomy): Bacteria > Pseudomonadota > Gammaproteobacteria > Burkholderiales > Burkholderiaceae_C > Rhizobacter. The sequence continues at coordinate 3,921 of JACMKJ010000248.1, forward strand.
GAGGGGCTGCGATGAGCGCCCCCGCTAAAGATTGGCCATTGCAGGCATGCCGGCTCATGTCTATCGCAATCTTCGTGGGGTTCCTCGCCTTTGTTATCTACTCAGTCCATGCAGGCATTTCCAAGCAAACGGTCTATGTGGGGCCGGTTGGGTATTGGCTCATCGTGTACACGCTTTTGTCTGGGGTTGTGTCGGTTGCTTGCGTACTCCTGATTTTGTGGATGGCGGCAACAAGGCGAAAGAGTTGGAGGCAATGCGCTGCCACTTTCGCGTCGGCATGGGTAGTCACTTTGCTTTCCTATGCAGCCTGGCACTTCTTGGCTCAATCCAAATACCTTTTGGCAGCGTAGCGAAGTGACGCCCAACCCTTCAATCCAGAGGACGTGCCCCGGCAAGCCGGGTCATGCCTCTCATCTCAAACGATAGAAGAAGCGGCCGTTCCAGTTGTTGGACAGGCGCATCTCGAAGCTGATGGCGTAGTTGTTGCCGTCAGTGCCGACACGCGGGTGGTGGGGGCGTCATCGTTGCCGCCGCAGGTGGGGAGTGCGGCAGTGCTCGCCTGCAGCGGAACGCTATGCGCACGGATCTTGGTTCGATTGATGAACGAAATGGCACGCACCGTCAGCGCAACGGCCTGGCGTGTTTCATCGCCTCGGCCATGCCGCCCCACTGCGGCTTGAAGATGCCGGCGTCCATCAGCTTGGGGCTGTGCACCACGGGCTTGAAATCCATCTGCGCGAGCACGTCGCGCTCGAGGTCGATGCCGGGCGCCACCTCGGTCAGCTCCAGGCCCTCGGGCGTGAGGCGGAACACCGCGCGCTCGGTGATGAAGAGCACTTCTTGCGCGCGCTGCACCGCGCCGAGCCCGCTGAAGGTGATCTGCTCGACCGTGCGGATGAACTTCTTCACCGCACCCTCTTTCACGATCTTGAGCTGCCCACCGCCGATCTCGAGCTCCAGCCCATCGGCGGTGAAGGTGCCGCAGAAGACCAGCTTCTTCGCGCTCTGCGTGATGTTGACGAAGCCGCCGCAGCCCACCGGCCGGCCGCTGAACTTGCTCACGTTGACGTTGCCGCTGGCATCGGCCTGCGCCAGGCCGAGGCAGCTCACGTCGATGCCGCCACCGTCGTAGAAATTGAACTGCAGCGGCTGCTCGATGATCGATTCGGCATTGAGCGAGAGCGCAAAGTCGCCACCCATCTGAGGCACGCCGCCGTTGACGCCGCTTTCCACGCTCAGCTCGAAGATGTCGCCCAGGCCTTCTTCGTTTGCCACCGCCGACACGCCCGCGGGCACACCGATGCCGAGGTTGACCACCGCACCGCGGATCAGCTCCGCCGCGGCGCGGCGGGCGATCACCTTGCGCGCATCGAGCGGCATCGGCGGCAGGTCGCGCACCGGCACGCGGATGTCACCGTTCAGCGCCGGGTTGTACTGCGTGCTGATGGTCTGCATGTGGTTCTCGGGCTGGCTCAGCACGAGGTGGTCGACCACCAGGCCGGGGATCTTCACCGACTTGGGGTGCAGCGAGCCGTTCTTGACGATGCGCTCCACCTGCGCAATCACGATGCCGCCATGGGCCTTCACGGCCTGCGCGACCGAGAGCGTCTCCAGCAGCACGCCCTCCTTGTCCATCGTGATGTTGCCTTTCTCGTCGGCCAGCGTGCCGCGGATGAAGGCCACGTTGACCTTCGGGCTCGGGTAGAAGAGCCACTCCTCGCCGGCGAATTGCACCACCTGGTTCAAACTTTCGGTGGTGGCGGCGTTCATCTTGCCGCCTTCGAGGCGCGGGTCGATGAAGGTGCCCAGGCCGACCTTGGTCAGCAGGCCCGGCGTGCGCGCCGCAATCTCGCGCGGCAGGTTGGCGAGCGTGCCCTGCGGGAAGTTGTAGGCCTCGACCTCGCCGGCCATCACCATCTTCATCATGGCGGCGCCGCACTGGCCGTAGTGGCCCGCGATCATTCGCTTGATCAGGCCGGGGTGGGCGAAGTGCACCATGCCGCCGTCTTTGCCGTTGCCGATGGCGCCCGAGGCCCAGGTGGTCAGCATGCGTGGCTTGCCGGTGGCCAGGAACGAGGCCCCCACGGCCTTCGCGATCTCTTCGGCAAACCCCATCATGGCCAGCCCGCCGAGCCACACGGTCGAACCATCTGGGATCAGGCCGGCCACGGCCTTGGCGTCTATCAGTTTGCTCATGAATGTCTCGCTCGAAGAGAGGGCGGGGAGGGCGAAGTAATTATGATATTGAACTAAAACGCCGCGCCACTTCAGGGTAAATACTTAGAGTCTGCTGCGGGGAGAAACTTGCTTGCCGGAGGCGAGGCTTCTATGATGGCCGGACGCAAAAGTAGTTGTATCTTTTAACTAAATGGCCGCCCGCAGCAATGAGCACTGAATTCCAACCCGCAACCGGTCTGTTGGCTTCGCTCGATCTTTTGCAGATCAGCCAGGCGGGGGCCGTGGTGCACGTTCGCCTCAACCGTGCTGCCAAGCGCAACGCCATCTCCGACACGCTGATTCAGCAGCTGCACACTGCCTTTGTCAACTTGCCCCCGGGTGCACGCGTGGCCATCGTCAGCGGCGATGGCCAGCACTTCTGCGCGGGGCTCGATCTGTCTGAACTGGTGGAGCGCGACGTCGGCGAGGGCGTGCTGCACTCGCGCATGTGGCACGCGGCGTTCGATGCGGTGCAGTTCGGCTCGGTGCCGGTGGTCGCGGTGTTGCAAGGTGCGGTGGTGGGCGGTGGCCTGGAGCTGGCTTCGGCCACGCACATCCGCGTGGCCGAAGCGTCGGCCTACTTCGGTTTGCCCGAAGGCCAGCGTGGCCTCTTTGTCGGCGGTGGCGGCTCGGCCCGCATTCCGCGCCTGATGGGCGTGGCCCGCATGAGCGACATGATGTTGACCGGCCGGGTGTACGACGCACAAGAAGGCCAGGCCGCCGGCCTGGTGCAGTACGTGGTGCCCGAGGGCGCAGGTTTTGCCAAGGCGCTTGAGCTGGCGCAGCGCATTGCGCAAAACGCGCCGCTCTCCAACTACGCCGTCACGCACGCGCTGCCGCGCATTGCCGACCAGTCGCAATCTGAAGGCTTGTTCACCGAGTCGCTGATGGCGGCGGTGGCCGAAAGCACGCCCGACGCCAAAGACCGCTTGCGAGCCTTCCTGGAAGGGCGTGCGGGGAAGGTTGTGAAGTCGTGAAGTACAGGAAGGCGACCATCGGTGGCGCCGTGAGCGCCGCGCTCGAAGTGCGCGCCGACGGCATCCAGGTGTTGCGTTCCACCGAGTCCTTGGGCGCCTACCCCGAACGCATCACCGACCGCCTCGAACAATGGGCGCGTGAGGTTCCCGACCGCAGCTTCGTCGCCAAGCGCCTGAATGGTGGCGACTGGCGCCGCATCAGCTACGCCGAGATGCTGCAACGTGCGCAGGCCGTGGGCCAGGCGCTGGTGAACCGCGGCCTCTCGGCCGAGCGGCCGGTGGTCATCCTGTCCGACAACGACTTGGAGCACCTCACGCTGGTGATGGGCGCGCTGTGGGTGGGCGTGCCGCACGCCACCATCTCGTCGGCCTACTCGGTGATCGCGCAGGACTACGGCAAGCTGCGGCACATCATCGACACGCTGAAGCCGGGCCTCGTGTTCGCGAGCCACGGCGGGCCGTATGCACGCGCCATCCAGGCTTGTGTTGGTACCGATGTGGAAGTGGTGTTGACCGAAGGCCAGATCGAAAGCCGCCAGACCACCCGCTTCGATGCACTGCTCGACACGCCGCTCTCCGCCAGCGCCGTGGCGGCGCATGCGCGTGTGAACGCCGACACCATCGCCAAGTTCATGTTCACCTCGGGGTCGACCAAGAACCCGAAGGGCGTCGTTGTGACCCAGCGCATGTGGTGTGCCAACCAGCAGATGCTGCGCCAGTGCATGGCCTTTCTCGCCGAAGAGCCACCGGTGCTGGTCGACTGGCTGCCGTGGAACCACACCTTCGGCGGCAACCACAACGTCGGCATCACGCTCTACAACGGCGGCACGCTCTACATCGACGACGGCAAGCCCACGCCCAAGGGCATTGCCGAGACGCTGCGCAACCTGCGCGAGATCCAGCCGACTGTCTACTTCAACGTGCCCAAGGGCTTCGACGAGATCGCTACCGCGATGAACACCGACGATGCGCTGCGCGAGTCGCTCTTCAAGCGCGTGCAGGCTTTCATGTGCGGCGGTGCCGGCATCTCGCAGGCCTCGTGGAACCTGATGGACCAGCATGCCGAACGCACGGTGGGCGAACGCATCCGCATCATTGGCGGCCTGGGCATGACCGAGACCGCGCCTTCGTGCACCTTCGTGCTGGGCACCGACGCGCGTGCCGGCTACATCGGCCTGCCCTGCCCGGGTGTCGACGTGAAGCTGGTGCCTCAAGGTGACAAGCCAGGCGACAAGACCGAGGTGCGCTTCCGCGGCCCCAACGTGATGCCGGGCTATTGGCGTGACCCCGACAACACCGCGCTCGCGTTCGACGAAGAGGGCTACTACTGCACTGGCGACGCCGTCACCTTCGTCGACCCGCAGGAGCCCACCAAAGGCTTGATGTTCAACGGCCGCATCGCCGAAGACTTCAAGCTCTCGACAGCCACCTTTGTGAGCGTGGGGCCGCTGAAGGCGAGCATCGTCGCGCTCGGTGCGCCGCTGGTGCAAGACGCGGTGATCACCGGGCTGAACCGCGACGAAGTGGGTGCGCTCGTGTTCCCGCGCGTCGAAGAGTGCCGCCAGCTTGCCGGCCTGCGGGACACGGCCACGGCCACCGAGGTGCTGCGCCACCCGAAGGTCGTCGCGTTCTTCCAGGCCCTGGCCGACAAGCTCTGGCAAGCCGGCACCGGCAGCGCCAACCGCGTGGCGCGGCTGCATCCGATGAGTGAGCCGCCCTCCATCGACAAGGGCGAGATCACCGACAAGGGCTCGATCAACCAGCGCAACGTGCTCACGCACCGCGCGGCGTTGGTGGATGCGCTTTACGACGGCAGCGTGGACGGTTTGATCCTTCCGCGCCGCTGAACACGCAAGGACACACACCATGGCCCACAAAGGCTTCTTCGGCAGCTTCGACGACGTCTGGATGATCGACGGCGTGCGCACGCCGATGGTCGACTACTGCGGCGATCTCGGCGGGGTGAGCGCCACTGACCTCGGCATCAAGGTCGCACGCGAGGTGCTCCAACGCAGCGGCGTGCCGGGTGCCGATATCGGCTCGGTGATCGCCGGCAACATGGCGCCGAGCGACTTCTTCCAGTTCATGTTCCCGCGCCTCGTCGGTCTGTACGCCGGCGTGCCCACCGAAGTGCCGGCGATCATGGTGCAGCGCATCTGCGGCACCGGCTTCGAGCTCTTCCGCCAGGCCGGCGAGCAGATCGAGCGTGGCTATTGCGACGCAGCGCTCGTGGTCGGCGCCGAGTCGATGACGCGCAACCCGATTGCTGCCTTCACCCACCGCACCGGCTTCAAGCTGGGTGCGCCGGTCGAGTTCAAGGACTTCATGTGGGAAGCGCTGATCGACCCCGCGCCCAACATCACCATGATCCAGACGGCCGAGAACCTGGCCAAGAAATACGGCATCACCCGTGCCGAGGTCGACGCCTACGCCTCGCGCTCTTTCGAGCGTGCGGTGGCAGCGCAGGCGGCGGGTTACTTTGACGGCGAGATCGTGCCGGTCACAAGCGAGACCTTCGAGCTGGCCGGCTACGAGCCGCGCAAACTGGAGTTGCCGCGCAAGGTCGAGAAGCTCACGCGCGACACCCATGTGCGGCCCTCCCCGATCGAAGTGCTGGCCAAGCTGCGCAGCGTCTACCCGGGCGGCGTGCAGACCGGCGGCAACAGCTCGGCGCTGGTCGATGCCGGTGCAGCGGCCGTGGTGGCCAGTGGCGCTTACGTCAAGGCCCATCAACAACAAAGCGGCAAAAAGCCGCTGGCCCGTGTGCTCGCTGCCGCGGCCGTCGGTGTGCCGCCCGAGATCATGGGCATCGGCCCCGCGCCGGCCATCCGCCTGCTGCTGGAGCGCACCGGCTTGAAGCTGTCTGACATCGGCCGCTTCGAGATCAACGAAGCCCAAGGCGCGCAAACGCTGGCCGTTGCCAAGGAACTGGGCCTCGACCCCGACAAGCTCAACGTACACGGCGGCGCCATCGCGCTCGGCCACCCGCTGGCGGCCACCGGCGTGCGGCTCACCATCACGGTCGCACGGCAGCTGCGCGAAAGCGGCCTGCGATACGGCATCTCGTCGGCCTGTGTCGGCGGCGGCCAGGGCATTGCCTTGCTGATTGAAAACCCTGACGCCGCTTGACGTCGCCCTGCGTTTAACTCTCATCTCTTTCGTCAGCCACACCATGAAGATCCAATCCCAAGCAGCCCTCGTCACCGGCGGAGCCTCCGGCCTCGGCGCTGCCACCGCGCGTGAACTCGCCCGCCGTGGCGCCAAGGTCGCTGTGCTCGACGTCAACCTCGAGCTCGCGCAGAAGGTGGCGGCCGAGATCGGCGGCATCGCGATCAAGTGCGACATCACCGACACCGCCTCGGTCAACGCCGCACTCGACGCGGCTGAACAAGCCCACGGCCCGGCGCGCATCGTGATGAACATCGCCGGTATCGGCACGGCCAAGCGCATCGTGCAAAAAGACGGTTCGCCGGCCCCGCTCGAAGACTTCGAGCGTGTGATCCGCGTCAACCTGATCGGCACCTACAACGTGATCCGCCTGGCCGCCGCGCGCATCGTCAAGCTGGAGCCCTTGGAAGACGGCGAACGCGGTGTGTTCGTCAACACCGCCTCGGCCGCGGCCTTCGATGGCCAGGTGGGGCAAGAGGCGTACTCGGCCTCCAAGGGCGGCCTGGCCGCGATGACGCTGCCGCTGGCGCGCGACCTGGCGCAGTTTGGCGTGCGCGCCTGCACCATCGCGCCGGGCTTGTTTCTCACGCCGCTGCTGGCCGAGCTGCCGCAGGCGGTGCAAGACTCGCTGGCCGCGAGCATTCCCTTCCCCAAGCGCCTGGGCAAACCCGAAGAGTTCGGTCACCTGGCGGCGAGCATCGTCGAGAACCTCTCGCTGAACGGCGAGGTGATCCGCCTCGACGGCGCTCTGCGCATGGCAGCACGCTGAGATCGATGCACATGCCGCGCACCACTTACCACAGCGTGACCGTGCAGTTCGGCGACTGCGACCCGGGCGGCATCGTGTTCTTCCCGAATTTTTCGCGCTGGATGGATGCGGCCTCGCTGATGTTCTTCACCCAATGCGGTGTGCCGCCCTGGCGTGTGCTCGAGCGCGAGCGCGGCATCGTGGGCACGCCGGTGCTCGAGATCAACACCAAGTTCCACAAGACCCTCACCTACGGCGACACGATCCAGATCGCCACCCACGTTGAAGAGTGGCGGCGCGTGGCCTTCATCCAGATCCACCGTGTGATGCGGGGCGACGAACTGGTGTGCGAAGGCCGCGAGGTGCGCGCCTTCATCAAGCGCGACGAGCACGACCCCGACCGCATGCGTGCCATTCCCGTTCCCGAAGACATCAAGGCGCTGTGCGCCTGAGCCCCGAGTTCACTTTTCATCAGCAGGAGACAAAGCCAAATGAAAGCACTGTTCAAACCCCTGGCCATTGCCATGGCCACGCTGTTGGCGGCCACTGCGGCCCAAGCCGACATCACCATCGGCGTGAGTCTGCCGCTCACCGGCCCGGCCAACGGCCTGGGCATTCCGGTGAACAACTACATCAAGCTGTGGCCGACCAGCATCGCCGGCGAGAAGCTCAACGTGATCGTGCTCGACGACGGCGGTGACCCGACCAAGGGCGTGACCAACGCCAAGAAGTTCACCACCGAAGACAAGGTCGACCTGATCGTGGGCTCGGCCGCAACGCCCGTCGCGATTGCGATGGCCGGTGTGGCCGCCGAGGCGCAAACGGTGCAGCTGATGATGTCGCCCGCCAACCTGCCCGCAGGCCGCGACACCTGGTCGTTCCGCCTGCCGCAGAGCAACGCGGTGATGGCCAATGCGCTCATCGACCACATGAAGAAAGCGGGCATCAAGAGCATCGGCTTCCTCGGCTACACCGACGCGTATGGCGAAGGCTGGCTGAATGACTTCAAGGCCGAGTCGGCCCGCCTGGGTGGCCCGCAGATCGTGGCGGTGGAGCGTTTTGCGCGCCCCGACACCAACGTCACCGCGCAGGCGCTCAAGCTCGTGTCGGCCAACCCACCGGCCATCTTGGTGGTGGCTTCGGGCAGTGGTGCCGCCATGCCGCACAAGGGCCTGATCGAGCGTGGCTACAAGGGCACGATCTACCAGACCCACGCTGCGGCCTCGCGCGACCTGATGCGCATCGGCGGCAAAGACGTGGAGGGCGCCTACGTGGTCTCCGGCCCGGCGGTCACGCCCGAGCAGCTGGCCGACTCGCACCCCTCGAAGAAGCTCGCACTCGACTTCGTGGCCAAGTACGAAAAGGCCTATGGCCCGGGCAGCCGCAACCAGTTCGGCGCGCACGCCTACGACGCCGCCGTCGTGCTGGAGAAGGTCTTGCCAGTGGCACTGAAAGCCGGCAAGCCGGGCACGCAGGCCTTCCGAAGCGCCTTGCGTGATGCCATCGAAAACATGGGGCGCACGGTGTTGTCGCATGGCGTGATCACGTACGCGAAGGACAACCACTGGGGCTTCACGACCGAAACCGGTGTGATCCTGAAGGTCGTCAACGGCGACTGGAAAGTCGAGCAATAAACGAGGCCCCCCAGTCGCTTCGCTCCTGCCCCCAAGGGGCGCCACCCACGGGCCCGGCAAAGCCGGTTCCCCGGGTGTTGCTTGATGTCGGCCTTGCTTCGCTAGGCCATTCCGCTCACTGAGACCTCTCATGGACTTCTCCATCGCCAGCATCCTGACGCTAGACGGCGTCACCAATGGCGCGATCTACGCGCTGCTGGCCCTGGCCACGGTGCTGGTGTTCGCCATCACGCGGGTCATCTTCATCCCGCAGGGCGAGTTCGTCGCGTATGGCGCGATCACCCTGGCCATGCTGCAAGGCGGCAACCCCGTGGGCTCGGTGTGGCAGCGTTGGGGCGACCTGCCGGGCACGGTGTGGCTGCTGCTCGCGGTGGCGCTGCTGGCCGCGGTGGTCGATGTGGTTCAGGGTTATCGCCGCGCCTTGCCGCAGAAGCAGGTGTGGTGGTCGGCCGTCAAGACACTGGCGGTGCCGGTGGCGGTGTTTCTCGTCGCGTGGTTTGCCGCGCCGCGCGGGTGGCCCTTGTGGGCACAGAGTTTGTTCACGCTCGCCGTCGTCACGCCGCTCGGGCCGCTGGTGTACCGACTGGCCTACGAGAAGGTGGCCGATGCGAGCGTGCTGGTGCTGCTGATCGTGTCGGTCGGCGTGCATTTCGCGCTCACCGGGCTGGGCCTGGTGTTCTTCGGCGCTGAAGGCTTTCGCAACCCGAGCTTCTGGGACGCACGTTTCCAGATCGGTGCGATGACGCTCAGCGGCCAGACGATCATCATCTTCGGCGCCACTTTTGTGCTGATGGCCAGCCTGTTCGTGTTCTTCGAGCGCACGTTGCGGGGCAAGGCCTTGCGCGCCACGGCAGTCAACCGGCTGGGTGCGCGGCTGATGGGCATCTCGACCTCGGGCGCCGGGCGCTTGAGCATGGGGCTGGCGGCCTTCATCGGTGCCTTGTCGGGCCTGTTGATCGGGCCCAGCACCACGATCTTTTATGACTCCGGCTTCCTGATCGGCCTCAAGGGTTTTGTCGCCGCGATCTTCGGCGGCCTGGCGAGCTACCCCGCTGCGGCGGTGGGTGCGCTGTTCGTGGGTTTGCTGGAGAGCTTCGGCTCCTTCTGGGCGAGTGCCTTCAAGGAGGTGATTGTGTTCACGCTGATTCTTCCTGTGCTGCTGTGGCGCAGCTTCAAACACGGCCACCACGACGAGGAAGAATGATGCGTCGCGGCTTTCTCATCTTCTTCGTGGTGGTGCTGGGGCTTCTTCCCGTGCTGCCCGTGCCCGAGTTCTGGATCACCCAGGCCAACTACATCGGCCTCTACGCGCTCGTCGCCATTGGCCTGGTGCTGCTCACCGGCGTGGCCGGGCTCACCTCGTTCGGGCAAGCGGCGTTCGTGGGCATGGGCGCCTACACCGCGGCCTACCTCTCCACGGTGCATGGCATGTCGCCCTGGTTCACCGTGTGGATCGGCCTCGCCATCACCGGTGGCTTCGCGCTCGTGCTGGGCTGGATCACCTTGCGCATGTCGAGTCACTACCTGCCGCTGGCCACCATCGCCTGGGGCCTGAGCCTGTATTACCTGCTGGGCAACATCGACGCGCTGGGCAAGTACGACGGCCTGCTCGGCATCCCTGCGATCGGCTTCTTCGGCATCGAGCTCAAGTCGGGCCGCAGCTTCTATTACCTGTTGTGGGTGATCGTGATGCTGGCGGCGTTTGGCGCCATGCACCTGCTCGACTCGCGCGTGGGCCGCGCGCTGCGCGCCGTGAAGGGCGGCAGCACCATGGCCGAGGCGATGGGGGTCGACACCTTCCGCATCAAGGTCACGGCCTTTGTGCTGGCGGCGCTCCTGGCGAGTGTCTCCGGCTGGTTGTTTGCGCACTTCCAGCGCACGGTCAACCCATCGCCTTTCGGCTTGAAGATGGGCATCGAATACCTCTTCATGGCGGTGCTCGGCGGCGTGGGCCATGTGTGGGGGGCGATTGCCGGCGCCGGCATCGTGAAGATCCTCGAAGACCAGTTGCAAAGTTTGTTGCCCAAGCTGATGGGCAGCGATGGCAGCTACGAGGTGATCGTCTTCGGCATCGTGCTGGTGCTGGTGCTGCAGTACGCACGAGATGGTGTGTGGGCGTTTGTCGATGCGCGCTTGCCCCCAGTGCGTCGCAAGGTCGATTGGGCCAACGCCCCCGCGCTCACCGAGCGTGCCCGACCGGCAGCCGGCGAGCTGGTGCTCGACGTGAACGCGGTGCGCAAGGAGTTTGGCGGCCTGGTGGCGGTCAACGACGTGAGCTTCCAGGTGCGCGCCGGTGAGATCCTGGGCCTGATCGGGCCGAATGGCGCGGGCAAGTCGACCACCTTCAACCTGGTGACGGGCGTGTTGCCGGCGACGCGTGGTGAAGTGAAGTTTCGCGGTGAGCGCATCGACGGCCTGGCGTCTCGGCGCATTGCGCAGCGCGGCGTGAGCCGCACCTTCCAGCACGTGAAGATGATCGCGGGCATGACGGTGCTGGAGAACGTGGCGCTGGGAGCGCACTTGCGCGGCGGGCGTGGTGTGGCGGCGGCGATGTTGCGGCTCGACCGGGCCGAGGAGCGCAGCTTGTTGCGCGAAGCCGAGCGGCAGTTGACGCGCATCGGCATGGCCGAGCACATGCATGAGCTGGCGGGGAACCTGGCGTTGGGCCCGCAGCGTTTGATGGAGATTGCGCGTGCACTTTGTGCTGACCCGGCATTGCTGCTGCTCGACGAGCCGGCGGCGGGGTTGCGGCACAAGGAGAAGCAGGCCCTGGTGGATGTGTTGCGGCAGCTGCGTGGCGAGGGCTTGTCGATTCTGCTCGTTGAGCACGACATGGACCTGGTGATGGAGGTCACGGACCGCATCGTGGTGATGGAGTTCGGGACGAAGCTCATCGAGGGTACGCCGGAGGAGGTGCAGGCGAGTCCAGCGGTGCGGGCCGCCTATTTGGGCACGGAGCATTGATGCGCTCGCTTGTCACATCACCGACCGTTCGCGCCGATGCGAAGCGAGGCGTAGACAGGGATGTTGCGCAGCAACGACCGCGTTGCTCTTGGGTCCCCTTGGTGAGTCGTCGAGCAGCGCAGAGCAAAACTATGCGAAGCAGGCTTACGGCTCCGATACCTCATCCCGAACGGTTGTTGAGCATGCGAACAAAACAAACATGAGCACCCCCCTGCTGAAGGTCGAAAACCTCCAAGCCGGTTACGGCCGCGCCGAAGTCCTGCATGGCCTCAACCTCAAGGCCGACAAAGGCAGCGTCGTCACCGTCATCGGCCCCAACGGCGCCGGCAAGTCCACCTTGCTCAACGCACTCATGGGCGTGCTGCCATCCAAAGGCGACATCACCTACGACAACAAGCCCATCACCCAGCGCACCCTCGAAGACCGCGTCATGCAAGGCATGGCGCTGGTGCCGGAAACACGCGCCCTCTTCGGCAGCATGCCCGTCGAAGACAACCTGCTGCTCGGCGCTTACCGCCAATTCCGCTTGGGCAACAAGAACAGCACCGAAGCGATGGAAGAAGTCTTCACCCGCTTCCCACGCCTGAAGGAGCGACGCAAACAACTCGCCGGCACGCTCTCGGGCGGTGAGCGGCAAATGCTCGCCGTCGGCCGCGCGCTGATGAGCAAGCCGCAGCTGCTGATGCTCGACGAGCCCAGCCTCGGCCTGGCACCGCTGATCGTGCGCGAGATCTTCAAGACCATCGCCGATCTGCGCGCCACCGGCGTCACCATCCTGCTGGTGGAGCAGAACGCGCGCGCCGCGCTCGAAGTGGCCGACTACGGCTACGTGCTGGAGATGGGCGAGATCGCGCTCGAAGGCCCGGCCGCCGACCTCGCCAAAGACCCACGCGTGATCGACACCTACCTCGGTGCTGCACGAAAGAAAACCTGACATGTGGCACTACCAACCCCCGCTGCGCGACATCCGCTTCGTCACCGAAGAGCTGCTCGACCTGCCCGCGCGGTGGGCCGCGCTTCCGGCTTATGCCGAGCTCGACGCCAACACCGCCCGGCAGGTGATCGAAGAGGCGGGCAAGTTCGCATCGGAAATGCTCGCCCCACTCAACGCCAGTGGCGACCTCGAAGGCTGCACGCTGCGCGACGGCGAGGTCACCACGCCGCGTGGTTACCGCGAGGCGTATCGAGCGTATGTGGCCGCCGGCTGGCCTGCGCTGGCCTGCGACCCGGCGGTGGGTGGCCAGGGCTTGCCGCACGCCATCAACGGGGTGTTGAGCGAGATGCTCAACTCGGCCAACCACGGCTGGAACATGTACCCCGCGTTGTTGCACGGTGCCTACGAGTGCCTGATGGCGCATGCCACGCCCCAGCTGAAAGAAGGCTACCTCGCCAAGATCGTCAGCGGCGAATGGCTCTCGACCATGTGCCTCACCGAAGCCCACGCGGGCTCCGACCTGGGCCTGCTCAAGACACGCGCCGACCCACAAGCCGATGGCAGCTACCGCATCCGTGGCACCAAGATCTTCATCTCGGGCGGCGAACACGACCTCACCGACAACATCGTGCACATGGTGCTGGCACGCATCACCGACGCACCGTCGGGCACCAAGGGCATCTCGCTGTTTCTCGTCCCCAAGTTCTTGGCCGGCGGTGAGCGCAACACCCTGCGCTGCGATGGCATCGAAAAGAAGATGGGCATCAAGGGCAGCGCCACCTGCGTGATGAGTTTCGAGGGCGCCACCGGCTGGCTGGTGGGCGAGCCCCACCGCGGCCTGGCGGCCATGTTCGCGATGATGAACGCGGCGCGCCTGCATGTCGGCCTACAGGGGGTGGGTCACTCGGAGAGCGCTCACCAGAACTCGTTGCGCTACGCGCTCGAGCGCACGCAGATGCGCGCACCGCAGCGCCCGGCTGAACGAAACGCGGAGGTCGCCGACCCCATCGCCTTGCACCCCGCCGTGCGCCACAAGCTGCTGCGCCAGCGGGCCTTGCTCGAAGGTGGCCGCCTGCTGGCGTATGAAAGCGCGCACCTGCTCGACGTGGCCGAGCAGCACCCCGACGTCGGCACGCGCCACACCGCGCACGACCAGGTGTCTCTGCTCACGCCCGTCCTCAAGGCCTTTCTCACCGACAACGCCTTGGCGGGCGCGCTTGCGGCGCAGCAGGTGTTTGGCGGCCACGGCTACATGCACGACTTCGGCGCCGAGCAGTGCGTGCGCGACTGCCGCATCTCGCTCATCTACGAGGGCACCAACGAGATCCAGGCGATCGACCTGCTGGTGCGCAAGGTGTTGCCCGATGGGGCCGCCAAGTTGCGCGCCTTGATCGTCCGACTCGACGCCGAGCTGCCCGAAGGCGCGCTCTCGGCGCGTGCGCGGCAGGCCTTGTCGCAGTGGCGTGAGGCCACACAACAGATCGTGCAACAGGCGGCGGCCGACGGCGAGTTGCCCTACCGTGTGGCCGACGATTACCTGCGCCTGGCCGGCCTCACGCTGCTGGCGCAAGGCTGGGCCCGAGCCGATGCGGTGGCGGCGCGCGGTGACTCCGCTTTCCACATGGCCAAGCGTGAGACCGCCCGCTATTACTTTGACTTTGTGTTGCCCGAGGCGGGCCTGTGCCTGGCGCACATCGGAGCAGGGCAAAATCCGTTGCCGCATCTGCACGCTCCCTCCGCATGACCGCCACCCAACTCGCCGACGACACCCTCGAACCCAAGGCCAGGCCGGCCGCGCTCGACCAGTCGCGCCTGACGCATCTGGTGGGCTACGCCGCCACCCGCGCCTCGGTGGAGCTGAAGAAGTCGTTCATGCAGCACATGGGGCCGCTGCAGCTGAAGGCGGTGGAGTTTTCGATCCTGGTGCTGGTGGCTTCGAACGAGCAGGTCAACCAGAAGCAGCTCGGCCAGGCGCTCGATGTCTCGCCGCCCAACCTGGCCGTCACGCTCGACCGCATGGTCGAACGCGGCTGGGTCGAGCGCGTGCGCAGCACCGAAGACCGCCGCTCGCAGATCGTGGTGTTGACCGCCAGTGGCGAGAAGCTGGTGCAACGCGCCGAGAAGATCGCCTCCACGATGGAGAGCGAGACGCTGCAGGTGCTGTCGGCGGCCGAGCGGCTGCTCTTGCTGGAGCTCTTGCTCAAGGTGGCCCGAGGCCGTCGCAGCCCACGCGGCTGACCCCACCGGCCTCTCCGGCCGCGCTCCACAAACACCCTGCCCACAAACTGGCGCCCGTCGTCGCGCAGGCGCGCGCGTGCCTGCGCCAGCCTGCCCGGCTTGGCAAGCACCTCGGTGTCAGCCAACGCATCAGGCATACCCGGATGGCAGGTCCGGCGTTGCACTCCTATAAACGAAAACAAACGAGCGATAAAGAAACGAAGCGGCGCTTGATATGCGCACAAACGCAATCAATCGCGCAAATCGTTCCTCGGCGGAGGCCCCGCCATCCACCAGGAGACAACACCCATGACCTCTCGCCTGACCCCTTTCCTGCGCTGGCTTCCACGCTTGGCGCTCTGCACCGTGGCTCTCGCCGCGCCCTTGGCCGCCCACGCGGGCACGCCGCTGCCCAGCATCACCGGGCCGGTCCCGGCCACGGCCAGTTCCTACCCCTTCGGCGCGGCCGACCACACGCTGCGGCCCGAGAAGCTGAGCCGGCACGGTTATGTGGAAGAGGAGTTTTTCGCCAGCGGCAAGGCCAACGTCTACACCTGGCCCGCGCCCGGCCCGGCGGTGGTGCGCACGCCCGACGCGCCTTACACCACGCGTGTGCTGGTGCGCCGGCCTGCGCAGGGCCACCGTTTCAGCGGCAACGTGATCGTGGAGATGCTGAACCCGTCGAACCTGTTCGACCTCAACATCGGCTGGGGCCTCTCAGGCGACCACTTCATGCGCAACGGTGACGTGTGGGTGGGCATCACCGTGAAGCCGGTGTCGATGGTCACGCTGCAGACCTTCAACCCCACGCGCTACGCCGCGCTGTCGCTGGCCAACCCGCTGCCGCTCACCGACCCGGCCAACTGCGCCACCGTGGCGGCCGACAGCTCGCGCAGCACCGAAAACGGCCTGGTGTGGGACATCTACAGCCAGGTGGGCGCCTGGCTCAAGAGCCAGGACCGCAGCAACCCGCTTCGCTACGCGAAGGGCTTCAAGGTGCAGCAGCTCTACGGCTTTGGCTACTCGCAGACCGGGGGCTACCTCTACAACTACATCAACGCCATCCACCCGCTCGAAGTGCAGCGCAACGGCGAGCCCACGTACGACGGCTACATCGTCGCGGTGGCTGGTGGCCTCTTCGTCGGCGCGGTCCCGATGAACCAGTGCGAGCCCGCACCGCCGCTCAACGACCCACGCCGTCAGTTCAATCACGTGGGCGTGCCCATCATCCACATCATGTCGCAGTCGGATTACCTGATCGGCATCGGCGCGCGCCGCCCCGACAGCGATTTGTTCAGTGACCGCTTCCGCCACTACGAGATGGCCGGCGCCGGCCACGCCACACCCGAAGAGCTGTACTCGGCGGCGGCACCGGCCGACATCATTGCCGGCGGCCGCGCCGTGCCCCCGCTCGCCTGCAACGAAGGCCCGCGCAGCCGCTTCCCCTCGGGCATCCACTTCAACGCGGTGTTCCAGAACCTCGACCTGTGGGTGCGCCGGGGCTTGCCACCGCCGCGCTCTGCGCCCATCGAGGTGGTCAACGGTCAGCCGGTGCTGGACCCGTTCGGTAACGTGGTCGGTGGCCTGCGTTCGCCGTATGTCGATGTGCCCACGAGCCGGTGGTCGGGCAGCTCGACCGGCGCGAGCTTCTGCTTCATCGCCGGCCACGAGGTGCCGCTGAGCGACGCCGTGCTGCAGCAGCTCTACCGCAACGACCTCGACTACGACCTGCTCGTGGCGGCCAACGTGCGCCGCCTGTTGCGCGAGCGCTTTCTCACTGCGCCCGATGCGGCCCGACTGCTGATCGAGGCGGTGAAGTTCGACGTGCCCTGAACGGCAGGCGAAGCCTGGTGCGCGCGATACCCGCGGCAGCATCAGGCTTCATCTGACCCCTCTATGCTGGCCGACCTCAGCGAAACAGACGGAGCCCTTCCATGCGCCACCACCCGCTCGGCCGCACCGGCCTCTTCGTGTCTGAACTGTGCCTCGGCACCATGACCTTCGGCGGCACCGACGAAACCCTGTGGGGCAAGATCGGCACGCTGCAGCAAAGCGAGGCCGAGCGCCTGGTCGGCCAGGCGCTCGACGCCGGCATCAACTTCATCGACACCGCCAATGTGTATGCCAACGGCGTGTCGGAGCAGATCACCGGCCAGGCGCTGAAGAACCTGAAGATTCCGCGCGAGAACGTGGTCGTGGCGACCAAGGTGTTCGGCGACATGGGGCGCGGCCCCAACGCCCGAGGCAACACGCGCGGCCACATCCTCGACAGCGTGAAGGCGAGCCTTGCGCGCCTGCAGCTCGACCACATCGACCTGTACCAGATCCACGGTTTCGACCCGGCCACGCCGGTCGAAGAGACCATGCGTGCGCTCGACCAGCTGGTGCGCCACGGCCATGTGCGCTACGTGGGCGTGTCGAACTGGGCGGCGTGGCAGATCGTCAAGGCGCTGGGTATCTCCGAGCGACTGGGCCTGTCGCGGTTCGAGTCATTGCAGGCCTACTACACCGTGGCTGGCCGCGACCTGGAACGTGAGCTCATCCCCATGCTTCGGAGCGAAGGGGTCGGCCTGATGGTGTGGAGCCCGCTGGCCGGTGGGCTGCTGAGTGGCAAGTACGGGCGCGACCAGCCCGGCGAGCAGGGCAGCCGCCGCACCGGCTTCGACTTCCCGCCGGTGCACAAGGAGCGCGCCTGGAACTGCATCGACGTGATGCGGCCGATGGCCGAAACGCGCGACGTGTCGGTGGCCCAGGTGGCCCTGGCCTGGCTGCTGCACCAGCCGCAGGTCACCAGCGTGATCGTGGGCGCCAAGCGGCCCGAGCAACTGGCCGACAACCTGGCGGCGACCCAGGTCAAGCTGAGCGAAGAAGAGCTGGCCGCCATCCACGAGGTGAGCCGCCTGCCGGCCGAGTACCCAGGCTGGATGTTCGAGCGCCAGGGCGACATCCGGCGCAAGCAGCTGGCCGAGGGCCGGCGTTAGCAGCAGCTCAGCCCGCCGAGGGCGGGCTTTGCGCCGACAACGGCAGGCCGAACACGGCGTCGAAGGCCCAGTTGAAGACGAAGGTGTAGACGAGGAAGAACACCACCAGGCTCAGGTCCATCACCAGTGCCTGCCACAGGCCCACGCCCAGCCACCAGGCGATCACAGGCACCAGCATCACCACCAGGCCCCCTTCGAAGCCCACGGCATGGGCGATGCGCCTTTTCAGGCTGCGACCGGGCGTGGCCTGGCGCGCTTCCCATCGCTCGAAGAGGCTGTTGAACAGGCCATTCCAGGCGACCGCGACCACCGAGGTGGCCACCGCCAGGGCGCCGCTGTCGAACACACCTTTGCCCGACATCAGCATCAGCCCCGCGCTCGCCATCACGATGGCGATCAGCTCGTACAGGCCGATGTAGACGACGCGCCTCCAGGCTCCTTGCAATCTGGAGCGATGAGCCGGCATCGTCAGGCCGACCTGACGTCGGTCACCGGCTCGCGGCCGAAATCGGCACGCGCCAGCAGCGCCAGCACCTTGGTGGCGGCCTGCGCGGGGCTGTCGAGCTGTCCGCTCGACTTGAGCGCCAGAAAGCGCTCGCGCTCGGGGAAGAGCGCCGGGTCGGCACCGCGCAGCTGCGTCTGCATGTCGGTGTCGATCACACCGGGCGCCAGAGACACCACGCGTGCGCCGTTCGGCTGCTCGGCTTCTTCGAGGGCCAGCGCACGCGCCAGGTGGTCCATGCCGGCCTTGGCCGCGCAGTAAGAGGCACTACCCGCCATGGCGCGCCGGCCCAGGCCCGATGAGATCAGCAACACCTTGCGCGGCATTCCCCAGCCGGCCGTGGCGCGCAGGAAGGCGCTGGTCAGCAGCAGCGGCGCCTCCAGCCCCACACGCAAGGCATTCGAGAGGTCTTCTCCGGGCACGCCCGACAAGGGCGCAAGCGTCGACACGACGCCCGCGTTGTTGATCAAGGTGGCCGAGGCCCAGCGTGCGGGCCCCGTGGCGAGCAGCCAGTCTTCGAGGCGGCGTGCAGCGGCCAGTGGCTGCGACAAATCCTGCTCCCAACTCAGCAGCTCGGCGCCGGGTGGCACCGGCAGCTCGGTGGGCTTGCGAGAGATCGCGACGACGCAATGCCCTTGAGCCAGCAACTGCTGGCACATGGCCAGCCCCAGGCCGCGTGAAGCGCCAGTGATGAGGGTGAGGTGAGAGGTCATGCCTCGAATGTAGCCAAGGGCGGTTTTGGGAAAGTTTTGGGGCCCTTTGGGGACGCCGCCGGGGTCGCAAGACGACAGTTCCTGCACCCACAAACCGCAGGCGTCCCCATGATCGAAGTCAACTGGTTGCTATTCGTCGCAGCGTCGCTGGTGCTCATCGCCATCCCGGGTCAGGACATGATCCTGGTCATGTCACGCTCCATCGCCCAGGGCGCGGTCGCAGGCGTGGCCACGGCCGCCGGCGTCTGCTCGGGCCTGGTGGTGCACACGGTCGTGGCCACGCTGGGCCTGGGCGCGCTGATCCAGGCGTCTTCGTTCATGTACTTCGGGCTCCAGCTGGCCGGTGCGCTCTATCTCGCCCACCTGGGCTTGCAGTTGCTGCGCGCGCCGCAACAGCAGCTTGCGATGGCCGGATCGGTGGCGAAGCGTCCGTCGCGGATGTTCTTCGACGGCGCGCTGTCCAACATCTGCAACCCGAAGATCGCTGTGTTCTACCTGGCCTTCCTGCCGCAGTTCGTGGCACCGGGCGCCACGCACGCGACGCTGTCGCTGTTCGTCCTCGGGCTCGCCTTCGCGCTGCTCGCGCTGCTCGTCAAGGGGCCGATCGGGTTTGGTGCTGCGGCGCTGTCCGGCTGGCTGCGTGCGCACCCGCAGTCGTTGCTGTGGCTGTTTCGCGCCAGCGGCCTGGTGCTGCTGGGGCTGGGTCTGCAGCTGGCGCTGCAGCAGCCGTTGTGAACTACGGCGCGTCGCCGGCGACCAGCGCTTCGGCCGCGTCATCGGTGAGCAAGCGTCCCTGCAGCACCAGCGTGGCGGCCTGCTCGGGCCCGAGCGCTGCATTCGCAGCCGTCAGCACGCGGGCGAGCGTGAACTCTTCTTCGGGGTCGAACTTCATGCTGCGGACCTCGTGGCTCTGGCGCGCGTAGCCCACCAGCCGCGCCGCCGCGTGCAGGCGCTGCTCGGCCG
>JACMKJ010000249.1 GCA_014380155.1 Rhizobacter sp.
GGCGGCTTCGTGCAAGCCGAGCGCGCGCAGCAGCGTGGGGCGGCCGGGACCATGCAGCCAGTGGCTGGCGACGCCCGCTGCGGGGTTGTCGAGTTCGGCACCGTGTTTGAGGTCAAGCAGGGTCTGCGCCACGCTCACCTCGCTGTGCCCGCTTCGCCGCGCCAGCCGCTCGATGCCGTGCAGCGTCTGGTCGCGGGTGAGGCTGTGTTCGGCGGCGAACACCGGCGAGGTCAGCATCAGGCGCATCAGCGTGCTGCTGCGCGCCACGATGTCGGGCCAGTCGGCGTCGCCGATGGTGCGCAGCGAAGTGACGGCGTTGCTCACGCTCAGGTTGTCGGCGGCCTGGTTGGCGGCTTGTTGGGCGCGCAGGCTGGCCAGGTCGGGCAGCTGGACTTGCAGCCAGGCCTCGAAGGGTGCGATGTCGATGGTCGTGGTGGTGGTCGTGCGGCGCAGGTCGTGCAGGCGCAGCGCCATCTGGCCGAGGAAGGAGCGGCCCACACCACGCTGCTCGAGCAGGGCGAGCAGCTCGTCGAGGCTTCCCACGCTGAAGCTGTCGAGCCGGTCGCAGCACAGGTTGGCCGCCTCGCGCGCTGCCTTGTTGGTGGCCACACGCTCGGCCAGGCGGCGCAGGTTTTCGATCAGCACCACGCGCAAGGTGGTGGGCAAGGCCCACATCTCTGCCAGGTTCAGTTCGCGTGTTTCTTGATAGGCCGTGAGAAAGCGCAGCACCAGCTCTTCATCGAAGGCGCCGTCGGTGTGAGCCACGAAGGCCCAGGCCACCCCGTAGATGCGCGGCAGGCCGGCGAGCGGCTCGTCTTGCAGCAGCGGCAGCGTGCGGAAGTAGCGGCGCGGCAGGCCCTCGTGGATCTCCTTGAGCTGCGCTTCGATCAGGTGAAAGTTGTCGAGCAACCACTCGCCGGCCGGGCTGATGTCGTAGCCGCTGGTGGCTTGCAGGCCGATGTAGTGGTGCGCCTCGCGCAGCGTGTGGATGTTGCTGCGCAGGCGCGGAAAGAAGGTCGCCGCACGCCAGCTGCCGCGTGCGGCGCGGTGGGTTTCGCCCAGGCTGTGGCCGTGCTGGGCAAACCGCTCCAGCCCAAAGATCTCCGAGCGCACCGGCTGCTGCACCGGCCCGCGTGCGCCATCGAGGATGCGCAGCAGGGCCTGCGGTGCTTGCGGCAGCAGGCGCTTCAGCGCAGATTCGGCCATCTACACCACCAGGGAAAACACGCCGATCAGCAAGGTGGCGACCACCAGCGTGGTGACGAAGCGTGCGGTGATGAAACCATGCAAGGCTTCGCCCACACATTGCACCGCGAACCAGCGGCCGCTCGTGCCTTTGCACACGTCGAGGTGCTCGCCCAATGCCGACAACTCCATCGGCGAGGTGTCGGTGCTGTCGCCAAACGAGGCGGTGCTCCAGAACGGTGGGGTCTGGCTGGGCGGTGTCATCGGAATCTCCTTGGCGAGGTGGTGTCTCAGCGGCGCGACTTCACGGGCTGGTCGTTGTCAGCGATGTAGACCTCCACACGGCGGTTGAGGGCTCGGTTGGTGTCGGTCGTGTTGGCTGCAACCGGGTACTCCTTGCCGTAGCCCGCGGTGGTGACGCGGGCAGCCGGAACGCCCATGACCTTCAACGCCGATTCGACCGCGCTGGCGCGGCGCTGCGACAAACCTTCGTTGTAGCTGGCCGAGCCGATGTTGTCGGTGTGGCCTTCAATCAGGATGTGGCGCGTGGGGTATTGCTTCAAGAAGTCGGCCAGCTTGCCCAACGAGTTTTGGGCACCGGGCTTGACTTCGGCACGGCCCGACTCGAACAACACGTCGCCCAGCGTCACCAGCATGCCGCGCTCGGTTTGCTTGGCTTGCAAGTCGTTGAGGCGTTTTTGCAGCTCGGCGGCTCGTTGTTGTGCGTCGCTGGCCGAGGCCTGGGCGACAGCGGCTTGCTGCTCGGCACCTGTGGCGCGTTGCTCTGCACCGGTTGCGCGTTGTTCGGCTCCCGAAGCGCGCTGCTCAGCCATCGCGGTTTGCTGCTGGGCGGCGCCGGTCTGGGCGCGGGCGCGCTGGGCCTCGGCGGCACGCATGTCGGAGCGAACACGCTCGCGCTCGAGTTCGGCTGCGCTCATGGCGCCATCATTGGCCTTGGCTTTGGCGATGGCCATCGCGGTCTTGGCCTGCTGGCTCGCCACGTAGGCGACGCTGCTCACCTCGGCCAGGGGCTCGCCCTTGTCGAGCAGCGCGTTGGCGCGGTTGAGCGAGTCGGTGGCCTTCTTCAGCTCCAGCGGAGCCTGCGTCTGCACCGTTGCGTCGAGCTCGGCGCTGCGCACGGTACTGCGCGCTTCGACCAGCGCGGGTGGCGGCGCTTGGGTGGTGGCGCAGGCGGCCAGGATCAGAGTGGTCAGCAACGCGCTGACGGTGAGTGTGGTTTGGTTCTTCATGGTGTGTGCTCCGGTGTCTTATTTGCGGGTCAGTTCGTCGCGCAGTTGGCGGATGCCTTCGCGCACTTCCACCAGCGCCTTTTCGGAGCGCATCGAGCGTGACTGCGCCTCGGCCAGGGTGGCGTCGGCGGTGGCCTGCTCGGCGAGCTGGCGGGCCAAGTCGTATTCCTTGTTGGCGTAGGCGACGTTGGCGCGGTTCAGCTTGTCGCGTGCAGCGGCCAGCGTGACGGGCGAGTCGGCAGACGCCGGGCCGGTGGCGCGCTCGACGGCAGCGCGGCTCACGGCCAGTTCTTCTTTGGGTGGTGGTGTGCCGGCGCAAGCGGCGAGCAGCATCACGGCGAAGGCCGGCAAGCCCTTGTAGATCCAGTTGAGGTTTGTCATGGGTGCTCCGATCAGGGCAGGGCTTGCAAACAGCGGTGGAGCGAAGGGCTCACACCCGGCTGAAGCGAACAAAACCAATGTAGGGCGACGCTCGTGTGCAGCCCATCGGCGGGCGGCCCCATGCGCTGTGGGATTTGGACTACAGCTCGGCGATGGGTTGGGTTTTCTTCGAGTGCTGGGGTTTCGGCCTGCGCTACCTGGCGGCCGGCAAGCACCTGATGGGCCAGACACCCCCAGAGGAGCGAACCCATGTAATAGGGTGTACGAAGGCACGTGGCGTGCGGAGCTCCCCGCAAAATCACGCCCCTGCCTCGACGCATCAGGGACACCCAGAACATGAACGATCGCTTGAGCGACGCCATCACGAGCGTGCAATCCCAACTCGCCGGCTTGCTTGCGAGCTGGACGCAAAGCCAGCGCCTTTACAACCTGAGTGGCGACGGCCCGGTGAACGACCTGATGGTCGAAAAATTCACCCTCCTCGACAGCATCAGCGAGCCCTACGTGATGCAGCTCACCGTGCTCACACTCGATGCCCGGCTGTCACTGCAAGCCCTGCAGCTCAAGCGCATCACCCTCACTGCTCGCCTCGCCGACGGCAGCCTCAAAAAACACAGCGGCCTCATCGCCAACGTCACCCAGTGTGGCTCCGACGGCGGCTTCCAGCGCCTGCAGCTCATCGTCAAACCCTGGATCGCCTTCCTCACCCATGGCTCGCACAGCCGAGCCTGGCAACAAAAGACCGTGCCCCAGATCCTGGGCGACGTGTTCAGTGCCTACAGCAGCCACGCCGCCTGGCGCTACGGCGAAGTGACTGACGACGGCAGCACCGAAGACTTGAGCGCCTTCCTGTCCCAAGGCCCCAACGCCGGCGTACTCGACTACTGCTGCCAGTACCGCGAGACCGACCTTGCCTTCGTGCAACGCCTGCTCGCCAGCGTCGGGCTGGGCTGGCGAGTCGAAGAGTCAGAAGACGCCTCCAGCGGCCACACCCTGGTGGTGTTTGCCGACTCCACCCGCTGGCCCGAGAACACCACCTCGGCCAGCGCCATCGGCGGGAAAGGCATCAAATTCCACCGCAGCGCCGCCACCGAAGAACAAGACAGCATCCAGGCCTTCGGCGGCCAGCGCAGCCTGAACCCCGCCGCCACCGCGGTACTGCAATGGGACTACCTGCAAAAGAGCGCCGTCTCTGTGCTCGTGCCAACGAACCACCAGTTCGGCGCCCAGCCCGTGCAAGACATGGCCGCCTGGCTGGAGAGTTATCAAAGCTCAGGCACAAACGCAGATGGCGGCACCTGCACAACAGCGCAACTCCAGCACCTGGCCACCCTGGGCCAGCAAGCCCACGAGTTCCGCAACAAAACCTGGCTCGCCCGAAGCTCGGTGCGCAGCCTGCGCGCCGGCCAGTGGTTCAAGCTCAAGAACAGCACGCTCGATGCACTGAGCGACCTCGGCAAAACCGATGCCGACCTCGAATTCACGGTCCACAGCGTGCACAGCCTTGGCATCAACAACCTGCCCAAAGAGCTGAGTGACCAGATCGCACAGGGCATGACCAATGCACCGTCCAACTTCGACTGGCTTGCAGACGAATCCAAGCCCGACCCCATGGCCGAGCTGCTGGCCTCGCTGGCCGATGACCCCGAGCTGGCAACAATGGCCGCCGAGACCGGCTACGCCAACCGCTTCGAAGCCTGCCGCCGCGCTATCCCCTGGCGCCCGGCCTACGTCAAGAAGCCCACTGCGCGCGGCCTGCAAACCGCCATCGTGGTCGGCCCCACGGGCAACACCACCCCCAACGGCGCCGACGAGCTGTACACCGACCGCCTGGGCCGCATCAAGGTGCAATTCCACTGGCAAGGCAGCCCACACGCCGACCCGCGGGCCGACAACCGCAACAGCTGCTGGGTGCGGGTGGCCCAACGCTGGGCCGGCGCCTCGATGGGCCAGCAATTCATTCCCCGGATCGGGCAAGAAGTGTTGATCCAGTTCCTGAACAACGACATCGACCGGCCGGTGTGCATCGATGCGGTCTACAACGGCAAGGGTGAAGGCGGGCTGGCGCGTACACCAGGTGGCCAACCGGGCGAGAGTGACATGAGTGTCTTCAGCCAGAGCAGCGACCACCGCGCGAGCGGCCAGGGCAACCTGGTGGGTGGCAACAGCCCGGCCTGGCACGGCGGCGCGCCGGGGCCGGTCACACCGGGGGCGAATGCGCAGAACAATGCGGCGGCAATGTCTGGCTTGAAGAGCAAAGAGTTTGGCGCCGAGGGCTACAACCAACTGGTGTTCGATGACACACCGGGGCAGCTGCGGGTGCAGCTCGCGACCACCCAGCATGCGAGCCAACTTGGGCTCGGCTACCTCGTGCACCAAGCTGACAATACGCGTGGCTCGTACCGAGGAACCGGCTTCGAGTTGAGAACCGACGCCTATGGCGCCGTCCGCGCGAGGCAGGGCTTGTTGATCACCAGTTACGGCGCCAGCCCAAGCGACCCGGCCGGCGACAACGCCCCCGGAATGGCCCTGCTCAAGCAGGCGATGACCCTGGCCGACAGCTTCAGCCAGTCGGCCAAGACGCACCAGACGACATCGCTTGCCACATCGGTGGGCACCATCAAGGCCAGCCAGAGCAGCTTGAGCGCCAAGCTCGCGCCGATGAAAGCGCTGCACCAGGCGGCCAGTGGGATGGTGAGTCAGACCGCGTTCGACAGCGCGATCAACGACGCGGGCAACAAGAGCACGCAGGCAGCCACCGGCAAACTGCCGCACAGCACCGACCCCATCGTGGCGATCACCGCCAAGGCCGGGCTCGGCATCGTGGCGGGCCAAGACATCCAGTTCGCCAGCGGCGAGGCCATCAGTTGGCAGGCCGGGCAAGACATTCACATTGCAGGTGGCAACCAGCTCAGGGTGAACACCGGGCAGAGCATCGGCATCCTCGCGGGCGCGGTGCAGCCGGGCGATGGCGCCAAGGGCAAGGGCCTTACGATGATCGCGGCCCAGGGGTGCAGATGCAGGCGCAAGCGGGCCAGGCCGAGGTGGCAGCCAAAGGCTTGATCAATGTGCAAAGCGCGCACGGCGAGATCAATTGGGCGGCTGCCACCAAGATCACCTTGGCCGTCGCAGGTGGGGCAAGCCTCACGCTGTCGGCCGAGGGCATCACCACGCAGTGCCCGGGCAAGATCACAGTGCATGCGGCGAAGAAGAGCTTTATCGGGCCAGGGTCGGAGAGCTACCCGATGCCAGGATTGCCCAACCACATTTGCACAGCGTGCTTGCTCAGTGCCCGTAAGAACGGCTCCCGCGTTGCACAGGCCTGAGCAATGACCAACTTGCCTGTGACAACCCCTGAAGTTTTCGCCGCTCGGATTGCAGAACTTCAACAACAAGCGGCGAGCAAAGGTGAGGGCGTGTTCTTGATCGCCGACCAATCCGGTTTCCCTCGCATGAGAGAGGCGCAACCGCTGCTCAAACCCATGGCATGGTGCAACCTGCTCAACACTTCACGCGACTCGCATCTCGACGGCGCGAGCCCGTTGTTGATCCAGTTGCCTGCCGACGCTGCCTCCACCCGTCTCATCAAATGGCTCTACAAACAGGGCCGGTATGCCAACAGCCTGTCGGTACTGACCAGCCCGATGGAATTGGGTGTGCTTCACACCCAGCTGCGACAACGCACGGAACTGGAGTTGCCCGACAACATGCTGATGCTGTTCCGGTATTTCGACACCCGAGCTCTGCCACTGCTGCCGCGCCTGCTCACGGCCGAGCACTATGCAGCTTTCTTCGCTTGCGTGTCTGCGTGGCACTACCTTGATCGCGCGGGCTCGGTGCTGCAACTGCCTGCAGCAAAAACCTCCACACCGCCCAAGTTCACACCCCCCATCAAGCTCGATGTGCAGCAGCAGCGGCTGCTGATCGACGATGGCCTGACAGACGCGGTCATCGACCAACTGTTGGAACAACGGGCTCCTGGCCTGCGCGGACTCAACCCGCCTCAGCAGTACGAGTGCGTGGCGCCCTTGGTCGAAGCGGCTTCTGCCTGGGGCATCGGCGATGTCATCCCAACGCTGCATTTTGTGAACACCGCGCTGGAGGTCGGCCGTGATTTCCATGAACACGAGCCGTGGGCTTCCCGCTTGCTGGCGTTCAAGGCGGGAAAGATCACATTGGAAGAGGCGCTTCAGCATGAGTAAGTACGCAAGGCGCTTGTGCTCTCGGCGCTTCTGGCTTGGGCCGCTTGTAGCCGCGTGCCTCGGCTTGTGCGCATGCAATCAAGTGACCGCGACAACGCCCGTTCATGGGGCGGCTGTGACGCCAGTGCTGGTCGAGCGCGACAGCAAAGGCCTGCCCAAGAGCTATTCGGTGGTGGCGTATGGCTACAACTACACCGACACCTACATCGACAGTTTTGAGGTGGATGGTGCGGGGGGTGGGAATTTGGAGGTGAGCGATTCAGCCGCGGGTGGCGGAGGACATACCTGTTGCGCACTCGTCACCTCCGGCCTTCCGCTGGGCACCGAGTTCACGATCAAGTGGACGCGCGACCGCAAGCGTTGGTGCGAGCAAACCGTGAAGCTGGTCAAGCCGGTGCCGATTGAGCCTCGGTATTTGGAGGTCCACTTCTACCCGGATGGCCACATCGAAATGGATGTGACGCAACAAGCCTCACCGCCTCGGCTGAAGTTGGAGCGATTCAGCCGAGGTGAGCGCCACGAAACCGGCAATGTGAACAACGATGAAAAACTCTCCAGGTGCAACGATGGCCACTGACATGCGAAGTGCTCTGCGGAGGCGGTGGAGCTATGGGTGCTTGGTGATGGGCTTGTTGATCGCAGGCTGTGCGCCGCCAAGCAACTCTGCTGCACCGACACAAGCTGCGGCCTCAGCCCCAGCGGTTCCCGATGTGCCTTTCGAGCGCGACAGCAAGGGCCTGCCCAAGAGCTATTCGGTGGTGGCGTATGGCTACAACTACACCGATACCTACATCGACAGTTTTGAGGTGGATGGCGCGGGGGGTGGGAATTTGGAAGTCAGCATCCCGACCGCCGGTGGCGGTAAGCATTCTTGCTGCGCGCTCGTGACATCGGGCCTTCCGCTGGGCACCGAGTTCACGATCAAGTGGACACGCGACCGCAAGCGTTGGTGTGAGCAGACCGTGAAGCTGGTCAAGCCGGTGCCGATTGAGCCTCGGTATCTGGAGGTGCACTTCTACCCGGATGGCCACATCGAAATGGATGTGACGCAACAAGCCTCGGCTCCTCGGCTGAAGCTGGAGCGTGCCAGCTATGCGCGACGCCACGAAACCGGCAACGTGAACAACGACGAAAAACTCTCCAGGTGCAAAGATGGCTACTGACATGCGAAGTGCTCTGCGGAGCCGGTGGAGCTATGGGTGGTTGGTGGTGAGCTTTTTGATCGCGGGCTGTGCGCCGCCAAGCAACTCTGCTGCACCGGCACAAGCCGTGGCCTCGGCCCCAGCGGTTCCCGACGTGCCTGTCGAGCGCGACAGCAAGGGCCTGCCCAAGAGCTACTCGGTGGTGGCGTATGGCTACAACTACACCGACACCTACATCGACAGTTTTGAGGTGGATGGTGCGGGGGGTGGGAATTTGGAGGTCAGTACGCCCACGGCTCCCGGCGGCGGGCAC
>JACMKJ010000250.1 GCA_014380155.1 Rhizobacter sp.
CAGCGCAGCGAGGGCACCGCAAAAGCGGTGCCCAGCAGGGCGCCGGCACCCCCGTCGAGCGCCACATGCTGCCGGGTCGCCACGGTCGAGTAGGCAATGGCCAGGAACCAGGCGATGTTGAGCAGGCGCAACACCTGCGGTGCGCCCACCTGGCGCAGCACGTCGTGGAAGCAGATGGCCGAAAAGATCGCCACCGCCACGTGCATGGAGGGGCAGGCGTTGCCGGGTGCATCGACTCCCTGCAGCAAGGCGAAGCCGGCGTAGCCCGACACATCCATCAGCCGCGGCGGCACGGTGGTGGGCCAGAAGTAAAAGATGGCAAGACCGGTCACGCACAAGCCGCCAGCCCACAGGCCATACACCAGCAACTGGCGAAAGCTGTGCTGCAGCGCGGGCGCAAAGCCGAGATACAGCCACAGCGTGAGGTAGGGCCACAGGGCGGCTGGCTGGAAACTGATCCACTCGTCAACCACGGTCAGCGGCATGGGCGTGGCCGGGTACACGGGGTTTCGCAGCACGTGAAAGTAGCCGATGAAAAACAACCAGGTGAAGGCGGTGATACCGACGGTCTTGATGACGAAGCAGTAGCGCATCCGAGACCACAGCTCGGTGCGCCAGGTCGTGGTCACCACCGGGCTGTTCATGCCTGGAAGGGCGGGCGGTGCAGGGCCCGCTTGAACAGCAGGCTGGGCAGGCGAAGCACGAACTCGACCATCAGGCGAAAGTGCATCCAGCTCAGCAGCACGTTGTCGCGCCCGTAACGAAAGTGCGACACGCCACCTTCTTCGGCCGACAGGTACTTCACCGGCGCGGCCACGTTGAGCGGCTTGACCCCGCGCCAGGCCAGGCGCACCACGGCCTCGGTGTCGAAGTCGAAGCGGCGCATCCAGGGCTGGCCGCGCATCACGGCGATCAGATCGGCCACCGGGTAGACCCGAAAGCCGTAGAGCGAGTCGTCGATGCCGGCGCCCAGAGTCTCGAGGTTGGTCCACCAGTTCGAGACCCGTCGGCCACGCACACGCAGCAAAGGCGCCGACGCGTCGAACACTGGCCGCCCGAGCACCATGGCCTCGGGCCGCTGCTGCGAGGCCTGCATGAAGTGGGCGATCAGGTCGGCCGGGTGCTGGCCGTCGGAGTCCATGGTCAGCGCGTGGGTGAAGCCGGCCTCGCGTGCGGCCTGCAGGCCGTGCAACACCGCCGCGCCCTTGCCCCCGTTGACCGGCAGCTCGATCAGCTTCAGCCCCGGGTCAGCGGCCGCCAGGGCGCGCAGGCCCTCGGGGGTGCCATCGGTGCTGCCGTCGGTGACGACCCAGACGGGGTTCCAGTGCGCGCGGGCCGCACGCACGGTGTCATAGACCTGCGGCCCGGTGTTGTAGCTCGGGATCAGCAGCAGGTGGGTGGTCGACGCTTTCGGCGCAGCGCTCATCTCTTGCTCAGCTCACCGGCGAAGTAGGCCTCGAGCCGCGTCAGCAGGCCCTTGTGGTCGGCTTCGTGCGCAAACCGCTGGCCGAGGCGCACCCGGAACACCATCGGGAAATGCGGCGGCCGCCAGATCGGCCAGCCCTTGCCGAGGTAGCGCGACTCGGCTTCGATGATGACGGTCTGGATCGGTACCTTGGCCATGTGGGCGATCAGCGTCATGCCGGGCAGGAACTTGTTGACCGGCGGTGTGATGGTGCGTGTGCCTTCGGGGAACATCAGCAGCTGGCCACCCTCGCGCAGGTCACGCACGGCGCCACGCACCATGCCGCTCGGGGGTGTGTTGCGGATGTAGCGCGCCAGACGGGCGCCGGCGCCGAGGAAGGGGTTGTACATGAGGCTGGTGCGCATGATGCACACGCCGCGTGGCACCTTGGCGATGACCAGCAGCGCGTCGAGCGCGCTCGGGTGGTTGCCCGCGATGATGAGGCCGGCGTCTTGGTTGAGCACGTCGAGCTCGCCGTAGTCGAGGCGCATCACGCCGGTCAGCACCAGGTAGCCCCAGAAGAAGCGGTAACCCGACGAAATGGCGGCGCGGCCGATGACCACCGCACGCCGCCGCGGCAGCAGCGGGTAGAGAGCGTAGGACAGGAGATTCCAGGCCAGCGAGAAGATGCCCAGGCCGAGCAAGGCCACGTAGAAAAACACGCCGGCGATGAGTTGTCTCAGCAGCTTCACGGCGAGGCTCAGTCGTGGCTGGCGACGGTTTGTGACGAGGTGGTGAGCACCCACGATACGGCGAAACCGACCGTCAGTGCGGAGTTGCGACGCACCAGCGGGCTGTCTTGGTAGACCGCACCGTGCAGGCTTTCATGTCGCACGAAACCGGCCAGCCACATGGGGCCCCAACGGCGCGAGGTGGACGCGACGGTCTGCCAGCCGGCATAGCCGCCACGCGCCTCGTAGGCCGGGCGCTCTGCGGTGGCGTAGGCTGGGTCGACCTGGTAGTAGGGGGCGTGGTAGCGCCGGTTGGCAAACAGCGGCCCGGTGAGCAGGCCGATGTTCCAGTGGGAGAGGGTACCGGCGCGGATGTCGAGGTTGACGTTGGGCGAGAAGGTGGCGCCCACGTAGCGCGGTGAACGCTCCAGCGAGATCGCTGCGCGCAGCGGCAGGCGCAGGTCGAGCGTCCAGCGCTCGCGGGCCGATTCGGCCAGCACGATGTTCAGGTTGGGCCCTACTTCAACGCTGCCCGGCAGGTCGGGCATGCCTTCGCGGGCCTCGTTGTCGTTGCGGATGGGGGCCGAGGCACCGAAGCTCAGGTCGAGCTCGACCTCGCGTGTGTCGAGCAGCATGGCGCGCGTGCCCTTGCGGTCGGACTTCAGCCACGTGCCGCGGTACACGATGTACGGAAACGGCAGCAGGTAGGCGTGGCTCTGGTCGGAGCCGCGGTAGTGGGGGAGGCTCAGGCCCGACAGGCCCACGCCCAGCTCCCACAGCGGTTGTTGCGGCTGCGGGATGGGCGCC
>JACMKJ010000251.1 GCA_014380155.1 Rhizobacter sp.
ATACGACTGCTCGGGCTGCGGCGAATCGAAGGGCAACAAGGCCAGCACGTCAGGCTGGCGGAACCACTGGCGCGCGGTGTTGCGATGGGGCTGCCCGGCCACCAGGCGGGCGGCGATGGCGCGGTGGCCGTAGTCCTGCTTGTCCCACACCACGCCGAGGGCTTCTCGGCTGGCCGAGGCCTTGCCTTCGCACAAGGCGGTCAGCGTGGCTTCGACCGGGCTGGTGCTGAGCGTGATGTGCGGCGCAAAACGCACCGCCGAAGCGAGCGACTGCTCCAGCACGGCCGCATCGGTGATCCACGCCAGCTCGCTGAAACGGGCCTGCCAGGCCGAAAACTCCAGCAGGCCGCCTGGCGCATCGCCTTCGATGTGCATGTCGTAAACCGCGGTGGCGGCGTGGGGCGGCAGCGCGTCCCAGACTTTCAGGCCACGCAACAGATCGACCGAGGCGGCATTGAGCGCATAAGCGCGCACATCTTCGCGCGGGCTGCCCACAGCATCTGACACCAAGGCCACCTGCAAACCCTGGCGCGCGAGCGACAAGGCCAGGCTCTGGCCGACGATCCCGGCCCCTTGCACGCAGACATCGAAGGGTTTCATAGCGTTTCATTGTAGAGACGCCGATGTGTCAGCAGTGAGAGGGCAGAATCAGCGGCTTCTCTCCCATTTCCATGGCCCTCACGAGGGGCCACGACCGCATGAAAACACCCTGGATGCGCAAACTGCTGATCGGCGCAGGCGTGTTCGTGCTGCTGATCGCAGCCGCCCTCACCTACCTGGTGGCCACCTTCGACCCCAATGCCTACAAGGGCCTGGCCGTCGACTGGATGAAGACCAACCGCAACCGCACGCTGGCGATCAACGGGCCGATCAAGTTGTCGGTGTTCCCGCGCCTGGCGGTGCAGGTGTCGGGTGTCACGCTCAGCGAAAAAAACCGCGCCGACGAGTTCTTGTCGCTCGACGAAGCCGCCCTGTCGGTCGACGTGCTGCCCTTGTTGCGCCAACAGGTGGTGGTCGACCGTGTCAGCGCACGCGGCCTGCGTGTGAACTACCAGCGTGGTGACAAGGGCGCGTCGAACATCGACGACCTGCTCGCCAGCGAGCCCGACACGCCCACCCAACCCAGCGGCCCCGCTCTGCGCTTCGACGTGAGCAGCATCCAGCTCGACGACCTGAAGCTCAGGCTGCGCGACGACCAGGCCAAGCTGGCCGGCGAGATCACGCTGCTGTCGCTCAACACCGGCCGCGTGGCCGACCAGGTCGAGTCGCCGATCAAGCTGCAGGCCCGCGTCGCCCTCACCTCGCCCCCGGTGCAAGGTGAACTCAGCGGCAGCACGCAGCTCACGCTGGCTCTGGGCGACAAGGGTGTGCGCTTCCGCGACATGCAGCTCGTCTGGAAAGGCAACGCCCCCGGCGCACAGGCCGTGAACGCCAGCTTGCGCGGCGCGCTGGCCTTTGACGGCAACAAGGGCACGCTGCAGGCCGACAAGGTCGAGCTGACAGGTGACGCCACGCTCGGCACGCTCAATCTCGCCAAATCCACTCTCGCGCTCGAGCGTTTTGCCTACGACCCGGAGAACAAGGCGCTGTTGCTGTCGAAGCTGCGCATCAAACTCGGCGGCACTTCGAGCGGCCAGCCGCTGAGCATCGACCTCGACTGGCCCGAACTTTCGGTCAAGGGCGAGTCGCTCACCGGCAGCGCCCTGAGTGGGCAGATCAGCTTGCAAGGGCCGACCACGGTGGAGGCGAGTTTCAAGACCGCGGCACCCAGCGGCAGCTTCGAGCGCATCGTGGTGCCGAATGTGGAGATCACGCTGAAGGGCCGCAGCGGCCCGCGGCAGATCGCTGGCAGCGTGCGCGCCACCTTGTTGTTGCAGCTCGAAAAAGGCGCCGTCGCACTCGACGGGCTGGACACCCAGCTTCAATTGCAGGAACCGTCGTTGCAGCCGCTCAACATCAATATCCAGGGCAAGGCCGACGCCTCGGCGCAAGCCGCGCACTGGGCACTCAAGGGCCAGATCAACAACAACCCGTTCGCGAGCGAAGGCAGCGCCATCCTCGCGACCACCCCGCTCACGCTCAACGTGGCAGCGCGCTTCGACACGCTCGACCTGAACCGCCTTCTGCCGCCCACGGCCGCCGCCGCGTCGGCCTCGCCGCCGCTGACCGGCTTGTTGCCCTGCAGGCTGAAGCAGCCGATGTCGCCCCAGGTCCCGACCGGCCGGCCGCCGAACAGCGCACCGTGGGCATGCGAGCAGTCCTCGATCAGCGCGACGCCGTGACGACGGGCGATCTCCACGAACCGGTCCAGGCGCGC
>JACMKJ010000252.1 GCA_014380155.1 Rhizobacter sp.
CCGCGCAAGGGGTAGGCCTCGGTCACGCTCTTCACGGCCACCAGCTTGGTCGCGCCGCCTTTGTCGTCGCGCGCGCGGCCCATGCTGGGGAAGGAGGTGGTGTTGGCCGTCAGCAGGCCGAGCGCACGCGCCTTGTCGGCAAACGTCGCAGGCACCGGCTGGTCACTCGCGACGATGGCGTCGCCGCCCAGCAACTGGCGGGCGTCACGCGCCAGACCGTTGTTGAGGCGGTCGGCAAAAAAACCGACCGCGCTCAAGGCCGCCACCGCGAGCGTGACCGCCACCACCAGCAGGCGCAGCTCACCAGCGCGAAAGTCGCGCGCCATCTGGCGCCAGGCGAGTTGCCACAGGGACACTTTGTAGGGGAAGTTCATGCTGCTCTCCGTCGCACCGCACCATAACCGAAGCGCACAAAACCTCGGGCGGACAACACGGCCCCCACGAAGCTGGCGAGGGAATGGCGAATTGGGCACATATCGGCCCGGTGTCTGCTCCTTCAGTTGCGCTGGGATCGGCCGAAAATAGGGGGCTCAGGTGCGCGCTGCACGGTGTCATTCAACCAAGGTCAAAGACATGCTTTTCCATCGGATGACGGTCGGCAAACGACTGAACCTGGGCTTCGGGCTCATGCTGGCGATCCTGATGATCGTCACGACCGTGGCCATCTTCAAGGTGCAGGCCATCAGCGGGGCGCTTCGCGCCAACGGCGAGGTGCACGCGCCAATACAGCGCTTTGCCATCAACTTCCGCGGCTCGGCGCACGACCGCGCCATCGCCATTCGTGATGTGGTCTTGAGCGCGACCCCTGCCGACAGGCAGAAAGAGGTCGCCGCCATCGAGGAGCTTGCGAAGTTCTACGCCGATTCAGCCGCGCCCCTCGAAAAGCTCATCGGAACCACCGGCGACGCGGCCGAGTTGGCTCGCTTGTACGGTGCCATCAAAGACATCGAAACCCAGTCGGTGGCAACCACCAAGGCCATCATCGCCGCCGTGGACAAGGGCGATGCGGCGGGCGCCCAGACGCTCTTGTGGTCGCAGGCCAAGCCGCAGTACGTGCAGTGGCTGGCCGCAGTCAACAAGCTGATCGACTTCGAAGAAGGTCGGATCCAGTCGCAGAACAAGATCGCCCTCGACCAGGCCAACGGGTTCCTGACCGTGATGCTGGTCGCACTGGGCTTGTCGCTGCTGTGCGGCGCCGGCCTGGCATGGTCGATCTCGCGCAGCATCACGCAGCAACTGGGCGCCGAGCCGAACACGCTGGGCGAAGCGGCCAAGCGGGTGTCCGAAGGCGACCTGAGCCCCGTCCCGGGCGCCGCTGGCGCGCGAGCCGGCAGCGTGCTGGCATCGCTGGTGGCCATGCAGGCGAGCCTGGCCAAGGTGGTCGGGCAGGTCAGGCAAGCCTCCGACTCGATCGCCAGCGGCTCGGCCGAGATCGCAACCGGCAACGCCGACTTGTCGCAACGCACAGAGAAGCAGGCGTCCAACCTGCAGCAAACCGCGGCCTCGATGGAGCAGATGAACGCCTCCGTCAAGAACAACGCCGACACCGCCCGCCAAGCCACCCAGCTGGCAACCTCGGCGAGTGCTGCCGCCGAGCGCGGCGGCCAGGTGGTCGGCCAGGTGGTGGCCACAATGAACGACATCACCACCAGCTCGAAGAAGATCGCCGACATCATCGGCGTGATTGACGGCATCGCCTTCCAGACCAACATCCTGGCGCTGAATGCGGCCGTCGAAGCGGCCCGCGCCGGTGAGCAGGGCCGCGGCTTCGCGGTGGTGGCAGGCGAGGTGCGAAGCCTGGCCCAACGCAGCGCCGAAGCGGCCAGGGAGATCAAGTCATTGATCGGCTCCAGCGTCGAAAAAGTGGACGCCGGCTCGCGCCTGGTCGGCGAGGCGGGCTCCACCATGGACGACATCGTGGCCCAGGTACGTCGCGTGTCCGACCTGATTGGCGAGATCAGCTCGTCAACGCTTGAGCAGACCAGCGGCATCAGCCAGGTCAGCGAATCGGTGAGCCAGCTCGACCAGTCAACCCAGCAGAACGCATCGCTCGTCGAAGAGAGCGCCGCGGCGGCCGAAAGCCTGAAGCACCAAGCGGCAAGCCTGGCCGAAGTGGTGCGCGTGTTCAGGCTCCAAGTAGGTTAAGGCGGCTCGGGCCTGGCCTGGCCATCACCGACCAGCTGGCCCGGCTGATGGGCGGCGAGGCGGGCGCACGCAGCGTGCCCGGCCAGGGCAGCACCTTCTGGTTCACGGCGTGGCTGCAAAGCACCGACTCGGCACCCGCCTTGCCACGGCCGATGGGCGCCCAGGCCTTGCGCGAGTTCATGCGTTCGCACGACCATAGCGACCGCAAGCTGCCGCTGGTGGAAGACGATTCGGTCAACCAGCTGGTGGCGCAAGAGCTGCTTTCGGGCGCGGGCCTGCGCTTCGAGCTGGCCATGACCGCCAATGCCTTCAGCGAAGACCGGCAAAGCTGCCTCGCCGCCGGCATGACGACTTCATCGAAAAGCCGGTCAACCCGAACAATCTGTTTGCCACCGTGCAGCGCTGGCTGGAGCACCCCGCAGACGGCGACACGGTGCGCTGACACCCCACGCAACGCGCCGAACGCTGCGTGCAAATTGGGAGAACACTCGGCCGGCGCACGGGTGCTTCAATGACTTCATGAACACCTTGCCCGCCCTCTTCCTGTCTCACGGCTCGCCGATGCTGGCGCTGGAGCCCGGTGCCACCGGCCCCTTCCTGCAAGCGCTAGGCCCGGCGATCGACGCCACCTTCGGGCGGCCCCGCGCCATCCTGGCCGTCTCGGCGCACAGCCTGTCGCGCGAGCCGGCGTTGCTGGCCGCTGCGCAGCACCACGCGGTGTACGACTTCGGTGGCTTCCCCGACGCGCTGTACCAGCTGCAATACAACGCGCCCGGCGCACCCGCCCTGGCCACCACCGTGCAAGGCCTGCTGAGCGAAGCCGGCCTGCCGGTGCACCGCGTTGAACAAGGTGGGCTAGACCACGGCATCTGGAGCATGTTGCGCTTCATGTACCCCGCCGCCGACATCCCTGTGCTGCCGCTCGCCTGGGTGCCCAACCTGCCGCCGGCGCAGCAGTTCGCGCTCGGCGAAGCGCTGGCGTCGCTGCGCGCGCAAGGTGTGCTGGTGATGGGCACCGGCAGCATCACGCACAACCTGCGGCGTGTGTTCGGCGGCGGTCGTCCCGCGAACGATGCCAAAGAGATCCCCGAGAGTGCGGCCTTCCGCCACTGGGTTGCCGATCGCAGCGCCGCGCGCGATTGGTACGCTCTCTTCGACTACCGAACCCGTGCCCCGCACGCCCAAGACATGCACCCCACCGACGAGCACCTGCTGCCCTGGTACGTGGCCGCCGGCGCGGGCGGGCGCGAGGCCGCGCCGCAACGTCTGCATGAGGGTGTGACCTACGGTTGCCTGGGCATGGACGTGTACGCCTTCGGGGCCGAAGCCGGCGTGTTGAACGCTGCGTTGACCGCCACTGAAGCGGCCTGAAAACCACCCCCTAGATGCGTGGGCAAGGCCTGGTCGACCGACTGGCTGTACAACTGCTCCTCCGGCTATCACGAGAACGCAGCGCACACGGCCCAGGTGCAGGCGATGGAATCGGTGACGGTGGGCGCGGGCACGTTCGATGCGCTGCGCATCCACTTCCAGACCCAGTTCACCAACAGCAACGACGCCGGCCTGCCCAATGGCCCGAGCGGCTTGGCCACTTACAGCCAGGAAGGCTCCTGCTGGTGGGCGCCCACACTGAAGCGCATGATCAAGTGCGACATCGACAGCAACTTTGGCGCCACGGCTCCGGCCAGCTACCGCCAGCGCTATGCGATGAGCATGACGGCGGTCGTGCTGCCCTGAGCTTGCGTCAACACATCGCAGCACAGCCTGCAAGGCCCGCCTCGGCGGGCCTTTTTCATGGCGTGAGGGCAAACGCATAATCGCCGCCAACAACAAACCAACAGGTGGGGAGAGACGCGAAGTGAAAATCATCTTCGGTGTGATCGGTGCGGTCGTCGGTCTGCTGATGGGCGAGCTGATCGGTGCCGTGATCGGCCTGGTGCTCGGCGTCGTGCTGGCCAGCATGTTGAAGAAGGCCGACCAGGCCGCCGAGTCGGCA
>JACMKJ010000253.1 GCA_014380155.1 Rhizobacter sp.
ATTCCCGCCTTCGCGGGAATGACGGCTACAGCAGCTGTGCGTTTTCCCCGGACAGCAGTGCGCGCAGGCGGGAATGACGCGGCAGCCGCACTACTTCTTGATCAAGCGAACCGGGTTCTTGACGGCAGGTGCCACCCCCACGCGGCTCTCGAAGCTCTGCGAGTCGAGCGCCGGGGCATAGAGAAAGCCTTGGAACTCATCGCAGCCGGCGTCGAGCAGGAACTGCCGCTGCGGCTCGGTTTCCACGCCCTCGGCGATCACGCGCAGGTTCATGGCGTGGCCGAGCTGGATGATGGCGTTGACGATGGCCACGTCGCCTGGGTCGCCGGGCAGGTGGCTCACGAAGCTGCGGTCGATCTTCAAGCGGTCGATCGGAAAGCGCTTGAGGTAGCCGAGGCTGGAGTAGCCAGTACCGAAGTCGTCAATTGACAGCAACACGCCCAGCTCGGCCAGGGCTTGCAGCCGGTGCAACGCGTCTTGCGCGTCGTGGATCAGGATCGATTCGGTGAGCTCCAGCTCCAGCAGCTGCGGCGGCAGGTTGGCGGCCTTGAGTTCGCACGCCACACGCTCTACAAAGTCGGGCTGGCGGAACTGCAACGCCGACACATTGATCGACACCGGCATTTGCAGCCCGTTGGCGCGCCACGTGGCCCCCTGCTTGACGGCTTGCGCGAGCACCCAGTCACCGATAGCAATGATGAAACCACTGGCCTCAGCCACCGGAATGAATTCATTGGGCGACACCTCACCCAGCACCGGGTCACGCCAGCGGATGAGCGCCTCGGCGCCCACCACTGCGCCGGTTTTCAGGTCGATCTGCGGCTGGTAGTGCAAACGGAACAGGCCGCTCACCAGCGCCTGGCGCATGGCGTGGTCGATCTGCATGTGCGAGCGCTGCGCCACGTCGGCATTCGCTTCGTGGAAGCGAAAGCTCGCGCGGCCGGCCTGTTTCACACGGTGCATGGCCGCGTCGGCGCGGCGCATCAGTTCGTCCATGCCATCTCCGTCGCCAGGGCACAAGGCCACGCCGATGCTGCAGGTCAAGGTGAAGTTTTGGCCGTCGACGGTGAACGGGCGGGCCATGGCCTCCAGCACACGGCGCGCCGTGGTTTCGGCACCAGCGGCGTCGGCCTGGTGCACCAGCAGCACGAACTCATCGCCACCCAGGCGTGCCACGGTGTCCACGTTGCGCAGGCACGACTTGATGCGCTCGGCCACCTCCAGCAACACGCGGTCGCCCATGCCCACGCCCAGCGTGTCATTGACGTTCTTGAAGCGGTCGAGGTTGAGCACCATCAGCGCGAAGGGCAGGCCGTTGCGCTGCGACATGGCGAGCGCAAATTCAACCCGGTCGGCAAGCAAGCGCCGGTTGGGCAGGCCGGTGAGTGTGTCGGTGTGCGACAGCTCTTCGATGCGTTGCGTGGCGGCGAGCTTCTCGCTGATGTCGCGGAACGAAAACACACGCCCGATGGGCTGGCCGCGGCTGCACTGCGGCAGCGTCACACGTTCGAGCACCTTGCCCGAGTGCAGCGTGAGCACGTCGGTGGTCTGCAGCAGGGCGGCGTTCTGGATGGCAGTGAGGCGGCGTGTGTAGTCGTCGCCTTCGCTGCCCTCGGTGACCACGCTGCGGCGCATCCAGTCTTGCACCGCCTTGTCGTCGCGCTGCGCCAGAAGCTCTTCGGGCAGGCCCCACAGTGTGGCGAAGCGGCGGTTGAAATTGCTGATGGCGCCAGCCAGGTTCGTGACCAGAATGCCATCGTCGCTCGATTCGAGCGTGGCGCGCAACTCGGCCACACGGCTTTCAAGTTCTTCTTCGGTGGCACGCTGCACCCGCAGGTCGCGCAGCGTGACCACGAGCATCGGGTCACTGCCAATGCGGCTCACGCGACGCGTCACCGGCACGATGGCGCCGTCAAAGCGGCGCACCACGGTGTCGGACAAGATCGCATCGGTGAGGCCGGCGGCCACTTCGCTCCAAAACACGATGTCTTCGGCGGTGGCGCTCAGGTCGGCGGCGGCACGGCCCCGCATGGCCCAGGCGTCGACGCCCAGCAAGTTGCCCGCGGCGGTGTTGGCGGCTTCGATTCGAAGACTGACCCCGTCAACCAGCCACACCGGGTCGAGCAGCCCTTCAATCAGGGCTGACCAGTGTTCGAGTTCGGCCGCTCGCGCCGCGGCACTCACGCCGCGATCTCCTGGGCCATGACCTCGGTCTCGAAGAAGTAAGCCACGCGCGGGCGCGGCGACAGGTAGTCGAGCGATTCGTTGGGCAACTGCTGCGGCTTCAGGCTGCGGCGAATGCCCAGGCGGGGGTCGGTTTCCAGGTTGAGCATCAGCGCCTCGTCGCGCGACACGCGAGGCTCATGCACCATCACGCGCGGCTTGAGCGGGCGCGAGGAGTTGACCGACACCACCATCGCGTAGCGGTCGTCGGTGAGTTGCACCACCGAGCCCGGTGGGTACACGCCCATCATCTTGATGAAGGCACCGAGGATGGCGGTGTCGTAGCGGTTCTTGCCTTGGGCAAAGAGCAGCGACAAGGCCTCGTGCGGCGTCAACGCGCGCGAGGGAACGTGCGGGTTGCACATGTTGTCGTAGCGGTTCACCAGCGAGACGATGCGCGCTGCGGTGGTCATGCGGTCGCTGTTGAGCTTGAGCGGGAAACCGCTGCCGTCGGCATGCTCGTGGTGCTGCGCAATCACCAGCGTGGCGCCCGACTTCAGGCCCATCTTCTTGGCCAGCGTGACGCCGTGCGCCACGTGCTCTTGGTAAAGCTGGTTTTCGGCCGGCGTGAAATGCTCTTCGCGGTGGCGCACGCGCTCGGGCAGCTCGATCTTGCCGATGTCGTGCAGCATCGAGCCCACGCCCAGGTCCACCATCTCGGCGGCCGACAGGCCAAAGGTCTTGCCCATCAGCAGCGAGATCACCGTCACGTTGAGGGCATGCAGCGAGGCCTTGTCACCCGCAGCTTCGGTGAGCAGGCGAATGCACATTTCCTGCTGGCCGATCATCTTGTCGACGAGGGCCTGGGCCAGGGCCTCGGTTTGTTCACGCGCCTCTTGCGGTTTGATCGGTACCAGCTCGGTGGCGTGTTTGCAGGCTTTGGTGGCCTCGGCAAATTGGTGTTCGCACAGTAGCAGCGAAGCGCGCTGCGCGACCACCGCCTCACGGCGTTGACGCTTCTTGGCGGCTTCTGGCATCTCGGTTGGTGCAGCGGCAGGGGGTGCGGCAGCGGGGGCAACTGCGGGGGCAACTGCAGTCGGCTGAAGAGTCGGAGGCGAACCCGGGGCGGCAGCGGTGTCGAGATCGCTTCTCTCGGGGCTCCAGCGAACACGTTGTTTGCCCAAGGTGCGAATGGTTGCGATTTGGGTGGCCGAGCCGATCTTGAAACTGCTGAGGGGAAACGGGTGCGACATCCAGCCGCCATCGAGATGCACGAACATCCCGATGCGCAGTTGCGCCACGTCGATCAGCGTTGGGGTTGTTATTTCTTTCATGACGGTGGCGACAAGGCCCCGTGAATCTGCGGCTTGTAGAGCTTTTCGGCGCCCGTGCCTCTGAACTTGAACCGATTATGTTCAGCGGGGGCCCACCGGCGCACCTGCTACATCTGACAGGCCGCGACAAACCGCCCCTGCATTTCGTGATGAATCTCCGCCTCAGCGCTCGATGCGGGTCGACAGCACGATGGCCGAGGTGGTGCGCTCCACGCCGTCGAGCGCACCGATGCGGTCGATCAACGCGTCGAGTTCGCCAATCGAGTGGGCCGCCACCACCGCGATCAGGTCAAAGGGCCCGCTCACCGAGTGCAGCACCCGCACCTCGGCAATGCGCCGCAAGGCCTGCTCGATGGTGCCGCTTTGCCGCGGCGCCACGGTGATGAACACATGGGCCCGCACCAGTGCGGCCTCGGCGGCGTCGGGCACCACCACGGTGTAACCCACCACCACCCGCTGGCGCTCCAGGCGCTCGATGCGGCTTTGCACGGTGGTGCGAGACAGGCTCAGTGCACGCGCCAGTTGGGCCACCGGCGCGCGGGCGTTTTCGCGCAGCAGAGCGAGCAACGCGCGGTCCGTGGCATCCAAAGCGGGTGTAGGCATAAGTGCTGAATCTCTTCGTCAATACGCCGAAATGTGCGCGTTGATTCGTCACAAGTCCAGCTGCTATTTGCACAGCGCTTGTCCAGAATCGAGGCATTGCATTCTGAAAACGCGGGGTTCGGGCCATGAAAGACATTCTGGTGATTGGCGGCGGCAAGATCGGCTCGGTGGTGGCGGCCTTGCTGGTCAACACACAGGGAGAGACCCGTTACCGAGTGACGGTGGCCGACCGCTCAGCGGCCCAGCTGGCCGACGTACAGCGCGAAACCCCCTCGCCGCAGCTCGACACCCTGGTGCTCGACGTGAACGAGACAGCCCAACTGCGCGCCGCCTTGCAAGGCCGCTTCGCCGTGTTGAGCGCCGCCCCGTACCACCTGACCGTCAAGGTGGCCGAGGCTGCCCGCGAAGCCGGCGTTCACTATCTCGACCTCACCGAAGACGTGGCCAGCACCCGCCGCATCCGCGAGCTGGCGGTAGGCGCCACCAGCACCTTCATTCCGCAGTGCGGGCTGGCACCCGGCTTCATCTCCATCGTGGCGGCCGACCTGGCCCGCCAGTTCGACAGCCTGGACAGCGTGCGCATGCGCGTGGGCGCCCTGCCCGCCTACCCCAGCAATGCGCTGAACTACAACCTGACCTGGAGCACCGAGGGCGTCATCAACGAGTACTGCGAACCTTGCGACGCCATCGTCAACGGCCAGCTCGCCTCGGTGCCGGCACTGGAAGAGCGCGAGGAGTTCTCGCTCGATGGCGTGTTGTACGAGGCCTTCAATACCTCGGGTGGCCTGGGCACGCTGTGCGAGACGCTGGCGGGCAAGGTGCGCACGCTCAACTACCGCACCATTCGCTACCCCGGCCATGCGGCCATCATGAAAGCGCTGCTGCACGACCTGCGCCTGCGCGACCGGCGCGACGTGCTGAAAGACATTCTGGAGAACTCGCTGCCCGCCACCATGCAAGACGTGGTGATCGTGTTCGTGACGGTCGCCGGCATGCGCGAGGGCCGTCTGCAGCAAGACACTTACGCCCGCAAGATCTACAGCCACGTGCTGGCCGGGCGCATGCGCAGCGCCATCCAGATCACCACCGCGAGCAGCCTGTGCGCCATGCTCGACATGCTGGCCACTGGGCAGCTGCCGCAGAGCGGCTTCGTGCGGCAAGAAGACGTGCGGCTGAATGACTTTCTGGCCAACCGCTTCGGGCAGGTTTATGCCGCGGATGCGATGGCACGCGCGGCGTGAACCGGCGGCGCTTCTTCCGCGACCGAGGCGGCCAGTAGCTCCTCGAACGCCAGCACGCCGAGCGGCCGGCTGAACAGGAACCCCTGATAGGTGTCGCAGCCGAGTTTTCGCAGGTGGTCCCGCTGCTCGCGCGTTTCCACGCCCTCGGCGATCACCTGCAGCCCCAGGCTCGCGCCGAGCGACACCAAGGCCTGCGCAATGGCCGCTTCCTTGGGGGAATCGAGCATGTTGCGCACGAATGACTGGTCGATCTTGAGCTGATCGAGCGGCAGGCGCCGCAGGTAGCTCAACGACGAAAACCCGGTGCCGAAGTCGTCGAGCGAGAAGCCGATGCCGCGCGCCTTCAGGGCCGTCATCTTGGCGATGATGTCTTCCAGGTCGTGGGCCAGCATGCTTTCGGTGAGCTCCAGCTTCAGCCGCGACGGGTCTGCACCGGCTTGCTCCACGCACGCCAGCACACGGGCCACAAAATCCGGCTGCGCAAACTGCGACGCGCTCACGTTGACGGCCAGCAGCATCTGCGCGGTTTGCGCTCGCAAGCGCCACACGCCCAGCTGCGCACAGGCGGTGCGCATCACCCAGTCGCCCAGCGGCTGCATCAGGCCGGTCTGTTCTGCCAGAGGAATGAACTCGCCCGGCGACACCATGCCGCGCTTCGGGTGGTTCCAGCGCACCAGCACCTCGGCCCCGATGACCCGCTCGCCGGCTGCCACCTGCGGCTGGTAGTGCAACAGCAGTTCGCCGTGCACCAGCGCGTCGCGCAGCTCGATTTCCATCACATTGCGCTCGGCCACGTCGTTCTGGATCACGTG
Source organism: Rhizobacter sp. (assembly GCA_014380155.1). Classification (GTDB taxonomy): domain Bacteria; phylum Pseudomonadota; class Gammaproteobacteria; order Burkholderiales; family Burkholderiaceae_C; genus Rhizobacter. Next base: position 6,154 of record JACMKJ010000253.1, read on the forward strand.
CAAGGCCAGGTACACCACGATCAGTGCCACGGCGTTGTTGGCCCAGACCCCGCCGCTGCGCACGGCGTCAGGCATGGCAAAAGGCGTCACCCAGCCGATGCGGCTGCTCGCGAAAACGAGATAGGTGGCGAAACAAACCAGCGGGATGCCTCGACGCAGCCAGACGGTCTCGTCGCGGATGAGCAGGCACGACACCACACCCAGCGCCAGCAGGAACACGTGGGTCGAACGCGGCACTTCGGCCGTGGGGATGTCCAGTACCGCTGCATTGATGCAGAGCACCACATACATCATCGCAAGCATCAGACGCGAGGCCGCACGCAAGCGGCCGCGGTAAGTCAACCAGGCGGTGGTACCCGCCAGGGTGATGGTGGCGACATCGACGGCCACGATAAACCAGTCTCCGCGCACCGCAAAAAAGGTGCCCCAGAGAAGGCAAGTAACGGCCGTGATGGCGCTGCCGAGAAACAGCATGCGGCGAACACGCAAGGCGTGCATGCCGGGGGCACCCAACCCGTTCCGGTTTAGCGTGCGCTCGGGAGAAAGGCTGGTCAAGGCAAGAATTCCTCGTTGGCGGGCGGCCGTGAGAAGGTCCCCTGCCCCATCTGAATATCGGATCGGTGCAGCCCGACTTGAACTTGGCCCCTGCAACTTGCGGTCATTTCGCACAGCGGCCGCTGACGGCGTCGAACATCAGCAACGGCAGCGCGAACAGGCCCATGCCGGAATGGGCGTAGCCACCCTCGCCGCCCTTGGCGCAATCGCCACGCGCCGCCGAACCCATGCCATGGCGCAGGCGCTCCTGGGCGGCCACGCCCTGCTGCCCCAGCTGCCGGCGTGGGCGCCTGTGGCTCCTTCGGCGGCGCGATCTTGGGCGAGGCCGCCGGCTCCAACCAGCGGGTCAGCAGCGGCGCCATAACCGCCCGGCTAGGGCTCGCAGCGTCACGCTGTGCCAGCCACCACAAGCCGCCCGCGTGCACCAGCACCACCCCGACCAGGGTGCGCTGCAAGCTGCGAGGCAGGGCGCTCATGGCTGGCCATCGTAGCCCCAGCGCTGGCGATAATCCGCCCATAAACCCTTGTGCATGACCTCCGGAGACACCATGACCCACGCCTTCATCTGCGACGCTATTCGCACCCCCTTCGGCCGCTACGGCGGCGCACTCTCGTCGGTGCGTGCCGATGACCTCGGCGCCATTCCGCTGAAGGCACTGATGGCCCGCAATCCGAAGGTCGACTGGGCTGCCATCACCGACGTGATCTACGGCTGCGCCAACCAGGCCGGCGAAGACAACCGCAACGTGGCGCGCATGTCGGCCCTGCTGGCCGGCCTGCCGATCGAGCTGCCCGGCGCCACCATCAACCGCCTGTGCGGTTCGGGCATGGACGCCGTGGGCACCGCAGCACGCGCCATCAAGAGCGGCGAAGCGCAGCTGATGATTGCCGGCGGCGTGGAAAGCATGAGCCGTGCGCCGTTCGTAATGCCCAAAGCCGAGAGCGCCTTCAGCCGCGCCAATGCGGTGTACGACACCACCATCGGCTGGCGCTTCGTCAACAAGCTGATGAAAGAGATGCACGGCGTCGACTCCATGCCCGAGACAGCCGAGAACGTGGCGACTGATTTCAAAATCGAACGCGAAGCGCAAGACCGCATGGCGCTCGCTTCGCAGCTCAAGGCCGTGGCGGCGCAAAAGAGCGGCTTCTTCGACGCCGAGATCACGCCGGTGACCATTGCGCAGAAGAAGGGCGACCCACTGATCGTCAAGCAAGACGAACACCCACGTGAGACCAGCCTCGAAGCACTCGCCAAGCTGAAAGGCGTGGTGCGCCCCGACGGCACCGTGACCGCCGGCAATGCCTCAGGCGTGAACGACGGCGCGGTGGCGCTGCTGCTGGCCAGTGAGGCCGCCGCCGCCAAGAACGGCCTCACGCCGCGTGCCCGCATCGTTGGCATGGCCACCGCCGGTGTGGCGCCGCGCATCATGGGCATCGGCCCGGCGCCCGCCACGCGCAAGGTGCTGGCCCTCACCGGCCTGAAGCTGGAGCAGATCGACGTGATCGAGCTCAACGAAGCCTTCGCCGCCCAAGGCCTGGCCGTGCTGCGCGACCTCGGCCTGAAAGACGACGATGCGCGCGTCAACCCCAATGGTGGCGCGATTGCGCTCGGCCACCCGCTGGGTGCCAGCGGCGCGCGGCTGGTCACCACCGCGGTGAACCAGCTGCACAAGACCGGTGGGCGCTACGCGCTGTGCACCATGTGCATCGGCGTGGGCCAGGGCATTGCCATCGTGATCGAGCGCGTCTAGGCCTCGATCAAAGCGGCTTCTCGGCGGGTCACTCACCGCCCTTGCAGCACCGCGCCGACAGCGGCATGTGAGCGGCCAAACGTGCCGGCAAAGGGGGTTTTCGTTTTGCAGAGCACGCGCTGACGGAAGCCATTGGATGCAGCCGAGCCATGGGTTGCAGCATGGTCAGCCCCAATGGCGCCGCTGCAATGGCGGCCTAGACTGGTTTGGCCCGGCCCTCTTCAGACTCGAAGGAAACCCACACCATGCAGTCCTGGCGCATCACGCCCCTCAGCGCACCGCAGCGCGATGTGCAGGCCAGCCTGGCCGGTGTGATCGGCGCCGTGGGCGACTCGGGCTTCGAGCGCAGCGCGCTGGCCAGCGTCAACGGTGCTTTGCAAGCGGCCTCGTGGTCGGTGTACCGGGTCTGGCGCGACCGGGCGCCGGTGCTGCACCTGTCGTCGAGCCACGGGGTGCGCGACACCACGCGCGACTGCTTCCAGGTCTACCGCGACGGTCTCTACCAGCGCGACCGCACCTTCGACGCCGCTCGCAACGCCTCGGCCCACGGCGAGGCGCTGATGTTTCGCCTGCGGGCGCGCGACTTCCCCAACCGCGATCACCGCGAAGCCATCTACCAGCGCCACGGCGTGAGCGAACGCCTGTCGATCGTGGCGCCGCAAGACGACCACTCGGTGCTGGCCGTCAACCTCTACCACCACGACCACCAGGGCAGCTTCACCGAGGGTGAGCTGGCCAACTTCGAGCAGCTCGCGCAGGGCCTGCTGGTCACGGTGCGCCGACACATCGAGCTGACCGAGGTGGCTTTGCCGAAGCGGCCCGACCTCGCCGCGCTGCAGCTCGCTTTGCAACGCCACTGCCCCGCCCTGCCCGCGCGCGAGCTCGACGTGTGTGCGCGCCTGCTGCAAGGCCTGAGCTACGACGGCATCGCCGCCGACCTGGGGCTCAGCGTGGCCACCGTCAAGACCTACCGCCGCCGCGCCTTCGAGCGCATGGGGCTGCACTTCAAGAGCGAGCTGTTCGCGGCCTTCGTCGGCCGCGGCTAGGGCCTGTTCAAGGCACCCGCTGCCCGGTGGCGGCGTTCCAGATTTCGGTCCACTCGGCCGTGTCGAGGCGCAGGTCGAGTGCGGCCAGCGCTTCGCGCAAGGCCTCGGGGCGGCGTGAGCCGACGATGGGCAGCGGCCGGCTCGGCAGGCGCAGCAGCCAGGCGTGGGCGACGGTCGCGACACTCGTGTCGTGGCGCTGCGCGATGGTGGTGAGTGCTTGTCGCACACGCTGCGCTGCCGGTTCCTCGCTGGTGAACAGCGCCCCGCCGGCCAGCGGCGACCAAATCATGGGCCGCACGCGCAGGCGCTGGCATTGGTCGAGCGTGCCGTCGTCGAGCACCTGGCGGTTGAGCGGGTGCAGCTCGACCTGGTTGGTCGACAAGCTGATGCGCGAATTCAGCAGCTCGAACTGCGCCGGCGTGAAGTTGGACACGCCCACGCCGCGCAGCTTGCCGGCGGCGATGAGTTGCTCGAACACACGCGCCACTTCGTCGGCATCGAGCAGCGGGTCGGGGCGGTGGATCAGCAGCAGGTCGAGGTGGTCGGTGCGCAGCTGCTGCAAGGCGTTGTCGACCGTCCAGGTGATGTGCGCGGCGCTGGTGTCGTAGTGCTTGACGGCGTGGCCGGGCCGCTGCGGCGAGACGAGCTTGATGCCCAGCTTGCTGACCAGCTGCATGTGCTGGCGCAGGCCGGGCTTGAGCGCCAAGGCTTCGCCGAACAAGCCCTCGCCGAGGTAGCCGCCGTAGATGTCGGCATGGTCGAAGCTCGTCGCCCCAAGCTCGATGCACTGTTCGACCCATCGCAGCCGCTCTTGCGGCGACCAGCCCCACTCCGACAGGCGCCACGCGCCCACGACAACGGGTGACAGGCGGGGGCCGCCAGGAGAGAGTTCAACGAGGTTCATGGTGTGGCGAGAAGCTGCAGGCAGAAGAGCCCGATTCTCGCCCCGCCTCAGCGCTGCAACACGCGCTGCAGCGCCTCCACCGCCGCGTCGATCTGCTCGTGCTCGATCACCAGGGGCGGCGCGAGGCGCACCACGGTGTGGTGGGTGTCCTTGGTGAGCACACCTTCTTGCATCAGGCCTTCACAGACTTCTCGCGCGCTGGCAAAGGCCGGGTCGATCTGCACGCCGATCAGCAGGCCGCGGCCGCGCACGTCGGTGATGGCCGGGTGCTTGAGTGCGCGCAGCCGCGCCATCAGGTAGTCGCCCTGCTCCTGCGCGCGGCGCGCGAGCTGCTCGCGCTCCA
>JACMKJ010000254.1 GCA_014380155.1 Rhizobacter sp.
CGCCGGTTTCACGGTCAACACCTACCCCTACTACGACCCCAAGACCGGCGGCGTGAAGTTCGCCGAGATGCTGGCCGCCATGAAGGCCCTGCCCGAGCAGAGCATCGTGCTGCTGCACGCCTGCTGCCACAACCCGACCGGTGTCGACCTCACGCGTGACCAGTGGGCCGAGTTGATCCCGGTGATTCAGCAACGCAAGCTCCTGCCCTATGTCGACATCGCCTACCAGGGCTTTGGTGACGGCATCGAAGAAGACGCGTTTGCGCTGCGCGCGCTGGCCGAGGCGGGTGTGAGCTTCTTTTGCGCCAGCTCGTTCTCCAAGAGCTTCTCGCTCTACGGCGAGCGGTGCGGTGGCTTGAGCGTGGTGTGCCCGAGCAAGGCCGAGGCCGATCTGGTGCTGGGACAGCTGAAAGCCACCATCCGCAAGAACTACAGCAGCCCGCCCACCCACGGCGGCCAGATCGTCGCGCGGGTGTTGCAGACCCCCGCGCTCTGCGACCAGTGGGCCGGCGAGCTGAACACGATGCGCGTGCGCATCAAGGCCATGCGCGAGAAGTTGCACGCCGTCCTCAGCGCCAAGCTGCCGGGTCGCGACTTCGGCTACTTCCTGACGCAGCGCGGCATGTTCAGCTACACCGGGCTGTCGCCCGAGCAGGTCGACACACTGCGCGAAGAACACGCGGTGTACCTGGTGCGCTCGGGGCGAATGTGCGTGGCGGGGCTGAACTCGTCGAACGTCGAGGCCACCGCCGTTGCGATGGCCGCTGTGCTGAACCGCTAACCCAGCTCGTCGATGTTCTTCGGCCAACTCTTGTGCAGCAAGGTCGACAGTGCGCGGTCGGCCAGCAGCTTGCCGCCGGTCTGGCAACGGGCGCAGTAGTTGGTTTCGTTGTCGGCGTAGACGATGCGTTGCACTGGCGTCTGGCACACTGGGCAGGGCAGGCCGTAGCGGCCGTGCACGGCCATCTCGGGGTGGAAAGCAGTGACCTTTTGTGGCCAGTCGCCGGCCTCGGCGCGCAGGCGGTCGGTCCATTCCTGCATCACCGCCTGGGTGGCGTCGAGCAGCGTGGCGATCTGATCGGGCTTCAGGTTCTTCGACAACTGCACCGGCGACAGTTTTGCGCGAAACAGGATCTCGTCGGAGTAGGTGTTGCCGATGCCGCTGAAGAGGCGCGGGTCGGTCAGCAGCTTCTTCAAGGTGTGGTTCTCTCGCTGCAGGCGCTCGGTGAAGCGGGCCAGGTCGGCGCCCATCACGTCGATGCCGCCAGGGTCCATCGCTTCGAGTGCCGCGCGATCGGCCAGCACATGCAACGAAGCCCGCCGCTTGCTGCCCGCTTCGGTCAACACCACACCGCCGTGCGCGAATTCAAACAACGCAAGTGAAATCTTGCCCGGTGGTTTACCCCCCGGCAGCAGCCAGCGCAAACGACCGGCGACCATCAGGTGGATGACAAGGAAGAGCCCGTTCTCGAGCGCCAGCACGACTCGCTTGCCGAGGCGCTCGACGCCGACCACTTTTTGACCTTCGGCCAGCGTGAGCGGTGGCAATGCGGTTCGCAGCAAAAACGGGTTGAGCACCCGCACACGCTGCAATACCTGGCCTTGCACCTTGTCGGCCAGGCGTTCGATGTAGACCGTGATGTCGGGCAGCTCCGGCATCAGCGCAGTTTGCCAGCGGGGCGGCTGGCACTGACGAAAAAAAACGCGGCCGAGGCCGCGTTTTTCAGCAGGGCGACGAATCGCCCGCGGGCCGTTCAGACCGGGCGAATGTTCGCTGCTTGCAGGCCTTTTTCGCCTTGCTTGACTTCGAACTCGACCTTTTGGTTTTCGGTCAGGGTCTTGAAGCCGGAGCCGGCGATGTCACGGAAATGGGCGAACAGGTCAGCGCCGCCTGCGTCTTGAGCAATGAAGCCGTAGCCCTTGCTCTCGTTGAACCATTTCACGGTACCGGTTTGCGTCGTCATGATGCGTTTCCAAAATATAAAAATGGTGAGGAGCACATGCTCCGCACGCAGCAACTCTCAAGAAACGATCAAAGGGATTTCTAACGGAAACCGCACCGGAACCGGGCAGCACGAACGAGATCACTAACACCACTGTCTTGCGTAACTGTGCCGGGAATGTACCCGACAAGTGCCGATTCGACTAATACCCCTGTGCACAGGCCACGACACGCCGTCGATAATCGACGGTTTTCACGAGGTGGCGCGCCCTGTCTGCGCCGCACATGCATGTCCGAGCTGACCCCCCAGGTGCGCCGCCGCCGCACTTTTGCCATCATTTCCCACCCCGACGCCGGCAAGACCACGCTGACCGAAAAGCTGCTGCTGTTCTCGGGCGCGATCCAGATCGCCGGTTCGGTGAAAGCGCGCAAGGCCACGCGCCATGCCACCTCTGACTGGATGGAGATTGAAAAGCAGCGCGGCATCTCGGTCGCCTCCAGCGTGATGCAGATGGAATACCGCGACTGCGTCATCAACCTGCTCGACACCCCCGGCCACCAGGACTTCTCGGAAGACACCTACCGTGTGTTGACCGCGGTCGATGCCGCGCTGATGGTGATCGACGCCGCCAACGGCGTGGAGCCGCAGACCCGCCGCCTGCTGCAGGTCTGCCGAGCCCGCAACACGCCCATCCTCACCTTCGTCAACAAGATGGATCGCGAGGTGCAGGAGCCGCTGACACTCATGGACGAGATCGAGCGCGAGCTGGGCATGAGCGTGGTGCCGTTTACCTGGCCGGTGGGCATGGGCAAGCAATTCCATGGCGTGATGGATTTGCGCGAAGAGCAGATGCGGGTGTTCAGCCCCGGCGAAGACCGGGTCGCCGGCAAGAACGACAACGGCGACGAGATCCTGGCCGGCTTGCACAACCCGGCGTACGCAGAACGCTTCGGCATGCAATACGAGCAGGCGCAAGGCGAGATCGAGCTGGTGCGCGAAGCCGCGCCCGCGTTCGACGAGGCCGAGTTCCTGGCCGGCCGCCAGACGCCGATGTTCTTCGGCTCGGCGGTCAACAATTTCGGTGTGCAAGAGGTGCTCGACGCCCTGGTCGACCTGGCGCCTTCGCCGAGCGAGCGCGCGGCCATCCAGCGGGTGGTGCAGCCCGACGAGGCCAAGATGACCGGCGTGGTCTTCAAGATCCAGGCCAACATGGACCCGGCGCACCGCGACCGCATCGCCTTCGTGCGTGTGGCCAGCGGCCACTTCAAGCGCGGCATGCGATTGAAGGTGACACGTTCGGGCAAAGAGCTGCGGCCCAACACGGTGGTGAGCTTTCTCTCGCAGCGGCGCGAGCTGCTCGACGAGGCGTTCGCCGGCGACATCATCGGCATCCCGAACCACGGCGTTCTCCAGTTGGGCGACACGCTGACCGAAGGCGAGGCCCTGCAGTACACCGGCCTGCCGTTTTTTGCGCCGGAAATGTTTCGCAGCGTCGAAGTGGCCGACCCGCTGCGCACCAAGCAGCTGCGGGCGGGCCTCACGCAGTTGGGTGAAGAGGGCGCGATCCAGGTGTTTCGCCCGGTGGCGGGCACGGTGCTGCTGCTCGGTGCCGTCGGCCAATTGCAGTTCGAAGTGGTGGCACACCGCCTGGAACACGAGTACGGCGTCAAGGCGCGCATCATGCCGGCGCGCTACAACGTGGCGCGCTGGGTCACCTGCGAAACCGGCGACGGCGCGGCGGCCGATGAGCGCGAGCTGAAGCGCTTCATCGATGGCAACGCCCACCGCGTGGCGCTCGACGCGGTCGACGCCGCCTGCGTGCTGCTCGAATACGCCGGCGAGCTGCGCGCGATGCAGGAGAACTGGCCCAAGATCAAGTTCCACGCGCTGCGCGAGCACGCCGGGCTGGTGTTCCAGAAACAACTCGAAGGCTGAGACAGAGCCCCAGTCGCTGCGCTCCTGCCCCCGACGGGCGCCGCCTGGCAGCCCGGCAAAGCCGGCTGCGCGGGCGTTGCTTGATCGACGCCGCTTCGCGGTGCGTCTGAAGTACTTGGCGCCGGTGCCCTGGCGTTTCGTCGCCGCACGATTGCGGCCAAGCCGCTTCGCCGGCACAGTGGCGCCACCCGTCACCGGAGCCCGCCATGCTTGTGAAGTCTCTGTTTGCCTACGCCCATTTCATCGCCGCCTTTGGCGTCGTGGCCACGCTGTTTTTCGAATGGTTCACCTTCAGCAAGGCACCCACGGCCACCGAGGCGAAACGCCTCGCGCTGGCCGACCGCTGGTATGGGCTCTTTGCCGCGTTGGTGCTGGTGGCGGGTTTTGTTCGCGCCTATGCGTATGAAAAAGGCTTCGAGTTCTATCTGTCCAACCCCTTCTTCCACCTGAAGGTCACGCTGTTCGTGCTGATCGGCCTGTTGTCGATCTACCCGACCATCCGCTTTGCCCGCTGGCGCCCCGACATCCAGGCCGGCCACGCACCGGTGGTGAGCGAGGCGCAGTACAAGCTGATCTCACGCCTGCTGTCCGCGCAGATGGTCTTGCTCATGCTGGTGCTGTTGTCGGCTTCGCTGATGGCCAATGCGGTGGGGCGTTGACGCAAGGCACGGCGGTTGCATACGCTGCAGACTCACATTGACTGGAGCCTTGCATGAGAGGTTTGTTGCTGGCCTTGGCGGCCACCCTGCTGTGCTCGTCTGCCGGGGCCGAGACCCCTTCCCGCCGCTGCCTGAGCGAATGCACGCCGCGCATCGGCATCGTGTCGGCCTTCGGTGCCGAGGCCGACATCCTGCTCGCGCAGACCACCGCCAAACGGGTGCACGTGATCAACGGCAAGACCTTCACCGCCGGCGTGTTGCGTGGCAGCCGGGTGGTGATCGTGCTCAGCGGCGTGAGCATGATCAACTCGGCTCTGGTCACGCAGACACTCCTTGATCACTTCCGCATCCAGCGGCTGATCATGAGCGGCATCGCCGGGGGCATCAACCCGGCGCATCACGTCGGTGACGTGACGGTGCCCGACCGCTGGGCCATGCCGATGGAGGTCTACTGGAACGCCGACTCCAGCGTGCCAGCGGCCTGCGGCGCAGCGGCCGATGTGAGCTGCCTCGGCCTGAAGCTCGCGAGCGGCCCCGATGGCAAGCCGCTGCCCCCGTTCGTGCTGCCGGGCGGGCCCACCGGGCTCTTCATGCGCGAGAACTACGTGCTCAACGCGGTCAATGCCCCCAAGGGCGAGTTCCGCTTCGACTACCCGGTCGATGCGGCCATGCTGGCGGTGGCGCGCGGCCTCTCGCCGAAGCTCGAACGCTGCGGCCCGCGCGCCAAGTTGCCTTCGGGCGAGACCGACCCCAAGCAGTGTGTGAGCCAGCAGCCCCGGCTCATCGTCGGCGGGCGCGGTGTCTCGGGCACCGCCTTTCTGGCCAACCCGCATTACCGCGCTTATCTGTATGAGCACCTGCAGGCTGAAACGGTCGAGATGGAGACTGCCGCGCTCGCCCACGTGGCTTACAGCAACGGCGTGCCCTACATCGCGTTTCGCAGCCTGAGTGACCTGGCCGGCGCGACCGAATTCAACACCGACGTGGCCGCACTCTTCTCGAGCGGGCTGGCCGAAGCGAACGAGGCCGCCGTCACGCTCGCGTTCCTCGAAGCCTGGAAGAAACACACCGCCACGCGAAAGGCCAAGCCATGAAGCTCGCACCTTTGCTGATGGTGGCCAGTCTCGCTGCTGCTCTGGTGGCCCCGGCCGCCGCCGCGCCGCGTGAGATCAAAGCCCTCGTCATCACCATGTTCGCCCCCGAGGCCGAGCCCTGGATCAGCAGCTTCAAGCTCGCTGAGTCCATCACCGTGCCGGGCCTGTCGCCCGATTACCCCGCGCTGCGCTGCAACGCCGACGACGTGTGCCTCGTCACCACCGGCATGGGCCACGCCAATGCGGCCGCCTCGACGCTGGCGGTCACGCTCGACCCGCGCTTCGACCTGCGCAAGACCTATTTCTTCATCACCGGCATCGCCGGCATCGACCCCACGCAAGGCACCCTGGGCACTGCGGCGTGGGCACGCTGGCTGGTGGACGTTGGCATCGCGCACGAGATCGATGCACGCGAAATGCCCAAGGGTTGGAAAAACGGCTATTACGGCCTCCTCACCAAGGGGCCGGGTGAAAAACCCAAGCTCGAATACCGCACCGAGGTGGCGCGCCTGGACGAAACCCTGCTCCAGAAAGTGCTAGCACTCACCAAAGACGCGCCCTTGCAAGACAGCGACGCCGCCCGCGCCTACCGCGCCCGCTACCCGCGCGCACCGGCCAACCAGCCGCCGCGTGTGACGCAGTGCGACACGCTCGGTGGCGACACCTGGTGGCACGGCCACAAGCTCGGTGAACACGCGCGTGCGTGGACAAAACTGCTCACCGACCGCCAAGGCACCTACTGCACCACCCAGCAGGAAGACAACGCCACCTACAACGCGCTGGAGCGTGCGGCCGCCGCCGGCAAGGTCGACTTGAAACGCCTTGGGGTGCTGCGCACGGGATCGAACTTCGACCGCCCCTATCCGGGGCAGACGGCGCACGCTTCCTTGCTCGCATCGACCACCGGCGCCACCGGTGGCTTCGTGCCGGCCACGCTAAACCTGCCGGCTGTGGCCGGCATCGTGGTGCGCGACATCGTGGCGCACTGGGCGCAGTGGCGTGAGCGCGTGCCGCCGCCCTGAACACGCGCAGCGCGTGCGGTGGCACGCTGATTGCAAAACGGTTCCCTCCGCAACGCCCGGTAGGAACTCACCATGTTCGAACGCTTCGCTGAAACCGCGTCACCCACGCGGCCGCTCGTCATCGCCCTTGCAGCCTGTTTTGCGCCCATGGCGGCCCAGGCCCAGGCCACCACCGCGCCCGAGCCGCCTGCGCCGGCTGCGTCAG
>JACMKJ010000255.1 GCA_014380155.1 Rhizobacter sp.
CAGGCCGTTTTCCACCTTGCCGCCCAGTTGTTCGGCCATGGTCAGCATGCCGTAACAAATGCCCAGCACCGGCACGCCCGAGTCCCACACGGCTTGCGGAGCGCGCAGGTCGTGCTCTTCGTAGGTGCTGGCGTGGCTGCCCGACAAGATGATGCCCTTCGGCTTGAACTCGCGGATGAACGCGTCGCTCACGTCGTTGGGGTGGATCTCGCAGTAAACGTGGGCTTCGCGTACGCGCCGCGCGATCAGCTGGGTGACCTGGGAGCCGAAATCGAGGATGAGGATCTTGTCGTGCATGGTGAGGTTTCAGGCGTGAGGCATGGGTGCCAGCTCAATGGGCCGCCGCGAGAAGTGCCACAGCGCAACGGCGGTGGAACAGGCCATGAGCAAAGCACAAAGGAAAAACGGGGCACCGATGCGCCAGTCGTCGCGCGGCAGGTGAGACACCACGCCCAGCAACGGCGCGCCGATCACCGGGGCCAGCACCGCCATCAGGCTGTTGAGCGATGACACCGAGCCCATGGTCTGGCCTTGGTTCTTGGCGTCGGCCGCATTGGAGACCAGACTTTGAACCGATGCCGTGACGGTGAAGCCGAAGAGGTTCAAGGCGATCACGGCGTACATCATCCAGCCCTGCGAGGCCAACGCCCACAGGGTGAAGGTCATGGTGCTGGAGATCAAACCGAACACAGCCAGCCGCTTGGCGCCAAACCGCGCCAGCAGGCGCTTCAGCAAGACACCTTGGACCAGCACAGACACCGCCCCCACGGCAAACAAGGACCAGCCGTTTTCGAGCGGCCCCCAGCCATAGCGCAAGCCGGTGTAAAGAACCCAGGTGGTGCGCAGCACGGCGTCGGTCAAGGCCCCGAACGCGATCACCAGCACCAGCGGGCCCACACCTTTGAGCTGGGTGAGCTGCTTCAGCGAGCGGATCGGGTTGGCCGATTGCCACGACATCGGCCGGCGCTGTGACGGCGGCAGGGATTCAGGCAAAACGAAGTAGCCATACGCCAGATTGAGCAGGGCCAGAGCACCGGCCGCGAAGAACGGCAAGCGAATGTCGATGGCTCCCAGCAGGCCGCCCATCACCGGGCCCAGGATGAAACCCAGCCCGAACATCGCGCCCAACTGGCCAAAGCGTTTGGCCCGGTCTTCGGGCGCCGTGATGTCGGCCACGTAGGCGTTGGCCACGCTGGCATTGGCCTGCAGCGCACCGCTGACGAGGCGGATGGCGATCAGCATCCACATCTGCGTGGCGATCGCCGTGGCAAAGAAGCTGAAAGCAAAGCCGCAAAAGCCGATCAGCAGCACCGGCCGGCGGCCGAACTGGTCGGACAGCCCGCCCAGAATCGGCGCGAAGAAAAAGTTCGCCACCCCGAAGCTGAGCATGATGGCGCCGTACCAGAACGCCTGCTCGCTGCGGTCGGTGGTGAACTGGCCCACCAGCTCGGGCAACACGGGGATGATGAGCCCGATCGACACCATGTCGAGCAGCACCGTCAACAAGATGAAGCGCATGGCCGCGGGGCGGCCCACGGCGGTGTCAACGGTGCTTGAACTCAAAGGCTTCATCGACGCAGGCTTGCCCCCGCGTCACTCCATGCGGTAGTTGGGCGCTTCTTTGGTGATCTGCACGTCGTGCACATGGCTCTCGCGGATGCCCGCCGAAGTGATCTCGACAAACTCGGCCTTGCTGCGCAGCTCGTCGATGCTGGCGCAGCCGCAATAACCCATCGATGCACGCAAGCCACCGGCCATCTGGAACACGATGCTGACCATCGAGCCCTTGTACGGCACGCGGCCCTCGATGCCTTCGGGCACCAGTTTGTCGGCGTTGGGGTTGGCGCCGGTGTTGTCTTGAAAGTAGCGGTCGGCCGAACCCTGCTGCATGGCGCCTATGGAGCCCATGCCGCGGTAGCTCTTGTAGCTGCGCCCCTGGAACAGCACGATCTCGCCCGGCGCCTCTTCGGTGCCGGCGAACATGCCGCCCATCATCACGGTGTTGGCACCGGCGGCAATCGCCTTGGCGATGTCACCCGAGTAGCGCACTCCGCCATCGGCGATGAGTGGCACGCCGGTGCCCGCAAGCGCCTTGGCGACGTTGTCGATGGCGGTGATCTGCGGCACGCCCACGCCGGCCACGATGCGGGTGGTGCAGATGGAGCCGGGGCCGATGCCGACCTTGACCCCATCGGCGCCCACATCAGCCAGCGCCAGGGCGGCGGCGCCGGTAGCGATGTTGCCGCCTATCACGTCGACCTGCGGGAAGTTCTGCTTGACCCAGCGCACACGCTCGATCACGCCGGCGCTGTGGCCATGGGCGGTGTCGACCACGAGGACGTCGACGCCGGCCTTCACCAGCAACTCGACACGCTCTTCGGTGCCCTCACCCACGCCCACCGCCGCACCGACGCGCAGCTTGCCCTGGGCATCACGCGCTGCATTGGGGAAGTTGGTCTGCTTGGTGATGTCTTTGACGGTGAACAGACCGCGCAGCTCAAAGGCGTCGTTGACGACGACCACGCGCTCCAGCTTGTGCTTGTGCATCAGCGCCTTGGCCTCGGCCAGCGTGGCGCCGTCGCGCACGGTGATGAGCCGCTCGCGCGGCGTCATGATCTCGCGCACGGGGATGTCCATGCGCGTCTCGAAGCGCAGGTCGCGGCCGGTGACGATGCCCACCACCTTGCCGTCTTCCAGCACCGGGAAGCCCGAGATGCCGTGCTGTCGCGACAGGTTGATCACGTCACGCACCGGCACGCCGGGCGAGATGGTGATCGGGTCACGCAACACGCCCGACTCGTAGCGCTTCACGCGCGCCACCTCGGCAGCTTGCTGCTTGGGCGAGAGGTTTTTGTGGACGATCCCGATACCACCCTCTTGCGCGATGGCAATGGCCAAACGCGCTTCTGTCACCGTGTCCATGGCGGCAGACACCAAGGGCAGGTTCAGGCGGATGTTTCGGGAAAACTGGGTAGAAAGCGTGGTGTCGCGTGGCAACACCTGAGAGAAAGCCGGCACCAACAACACATCGTCGAAGGTGAGCGCTTTGCCTAGAAGGCGCATGAGAAAGCTCCTGACGCAAAAGCGAATTATACGGATCGCCAAACCCTCGGCCTGAACACGGCCTACTGCCTTGCGAATCGCGCACTTGGTAACACCTCTGGCAATAGTTCACGAAATGCGTGAGCACGTGGCGACAAGCGCTAGCAAAACCAGACAAGGCCTTGCGGCGATGCGCTCCTGGCCCCTCTGCACGACTACACTTTCGGGATGAAATCTGCTCGCCAATTCTCTGCTGTGCGACTCGCCTTTGTGGCGCTTGGAGCGCTTGTGACCATCAGCCTGAGCTCGCCGGCTTTTGCTCAGTGGAAATGGAAAGACCAGAGCGGTCGCGTGCAGTACAGCGACCTGCCGCCACCGCAGTCGGTGAAAGAAGCCGACATTCTTCAACGACCCAGCGGAAGCGCCCGCAAGGCCGCTCCAGCGTTTGCCCCTGGCAGCGCTCAAGCTGCCGCAGCGGCGCTGGGCGCGTCAGCGGCGGCCTCGGCGGCTGCCAGCGGCCCGGCCAAGGCGGTCGAACCCGAACTCGAAGCCAAGCGCCGCAAGGCCGCGGAAGAAGAAACCGCCAAACGCCGCGCCGAAGAAGAAAAGCAGAATGCTGCCCGCGCCGACAACTGCATGCGAGCCAAGGCCCAGTTGCGAGCGCTTGACGACGGCATGCGCATGGCACGGGTCAACGCCAAGGGCGAGCGGGAAATTCTTGACGACAAGGGCCGTGCCGAAGAGAGCAAGCGCGCCCGCGACATCGTCAGCTCCGACTGCAAGTAAGCCGGGTGACACTCCTGCGTCAGGGCTTGGCCTTGGCGCGGTGGCTCTGGTAGCGCTGGCGCCGGGCCTCTTTCGGGTCGACACGCAGGGGCCGGTAGATTTCGACCCGATCTTGGTCGCGCAGCGTGTCACTCAAGGCGCGCTGCTTGCCCCACACCCCGGGCACCAGCCCCTCTAACGCCAACCCGGGGAAGGCGCTGCACACCGCGTCGGCCACGGTGCTCCCCGCTGGGAGGCACAGCTCCACCCGATTCACGACGCCGGCAGCCGGGCTGTAGGCCACCTCGATCAGCAGACCTGTCACGGTTTCAGCGTTCGCCATACACCTGCTCAGCACGTTTGACGAAGGCGTCGACGAAGGTGTTGGCCACCCGGTCGAACACCGGGCTCACCACGAGCTCCAGCGTGCGGTTGGCAAAGGCGTAGCGCATGTCGAACTCGATCTTGCAAGCCGGCTCGTTACCCCCACCCAAGGCCAGCGGCACAAAGCGCCAAGCGCCCTCGAGCACCGAGAACGGCCCGTCGACCAGAGCCACCAGCACGCTGCTGTCGGCCACATGGGTGTTGCGGGTGGTGAAGGTGTGGCGCAGGCCGCCATAAGCCAGGTGCAAACGGGCAGTCATGCCCGACTCGTCCACAGTCAGCACCTCGGCCTTTTCGCACCAGGGCAGGAACCGCGGATAGTCGGGTACCGCGATGACCAGCGCGTACATCTCCGGGGCCGAATACGAGAGAAGAACTGACTTCTTGACGTGCTTCATACAATGGCCCGATTGTATTGACGGCCTTTTGCCTCATCTCACCTTCATGCCGATTGCCGAAAACCGCCGCGCCCGTTTTGACTACCACCTCGAGGAGAAGTACGAGGCCGGCATGGTGCTGCAAGGTTGGGAGATCAAGGCCATCCGCGCCGGCCAGGTGCAGTTGACCGATGGCTACGTGGTCATTCGCAACGGCGAGTTGCACCTCATCGGCTGCCGCATCAACGCGCTGCGCAGTGCTTCCACCCACATCAGCCCCGAAGCCGACCGCACCAAGAAGCTCTTGATGCACAAGGCAGAGATCAAGCGCCTGATCGGCAAGGTGGAGCAAAAAGGCTTCACCCTGGTGCCGCTCGATTTGCACTACAAGGATGGGCGCGTGAAAGCCGAGATTGCGCTGGCCAAGGGCAAGGCCGAGCACGACAAGCGAAACACCGAAAAAGAGCGCGACTGGAACCGGGAAAAGGGACGTCTGATGAGACACAAGGTCTCATCGAAGGACTGATCAGGGCCCGAGGGCTTGCAGCGCCTGCTGGCAGTCATTGATCAGATCGGCTGGCGCTTCCAGCCCCACCGAGAAGCGCACCAGCACACCGCGGTAGGCCGGCTCCTCGCGCATCACGGCCAGGTTGTAGGGCACGGCCAGGCTCACCGGCCCGGCCCATGAGTAGCCCAGCTTGAACAGGCGCAGCGCATCGAGGAAGGCATACACCTGCTCGGTGGCATAACGCTCGTTGAACACCACCGAGAAGAGGCCTGCAGCTCGGGTGCACAGCTTCTTCCAGCATTCGTGCCCAGGCGCCCCGGGCAGCGCCGGGTGCAGCACCTGGATCACCTCGCGGCGCTGTGACCACCAGGCCGCCAGCGTGCGTGCCGCAGCGTCGTGGGCGTCGTAGCGCAGGGGCAGCGAGGGCAAGGAGCGCAACACCATTTCGATGTCATTCGCCCCGACACCCCAGCCCATGCGCATGTGGCAGAACTTGAGCTTGAGGTGCAGCGCTTCATCACAGGTGGTCACCGAACCCATCAGCACGTCGCCACCACCCGATGCGTACTTGGTCAGGGCCTGCACCGAGATGTCTACCCCCAGCGGCTCGCCGTCGGGCGTCAGGTCGAAGGGGTTGAACGCAAGGCCGGCACCCCAGGTGTTGTCGAGGGCCGTTGTAACGCCATGTTCGCGGGCCACCTTCACCAGCGCCGGCAAGTTGGGGAACTCCATCGTCACCGAGCCCGCTGCTTCCAGCCAAACGAGCTTGGTTTGCGGCGTGATCAGCGCGGCCAGGCCCATCGCGTCCATCGGGTTGTAGAAGCGGTGGGTGATGCCCCAGGCGGCAAGCTCGTTGCGCGCGAGTTCTTTGTTCGGCCCGTAGGCGTTTTCCGGGATCAACACCTCGTCGCCCTGCTTGAGCAAGGCCATGTCGACCAGGGTGATGGTCGCGAGGCCGCTGGGCACCAGCAAGGTCTGCACGCCACCTTCCAGGGTGGCGATGCGTTCTTCGAGCGTGAACGAGGTCGGCGTGCCGTGCAGCCCGTAGGTGTAGCCGGTCTTGGAGCGCCAGCTGCGTGCCTGAAGCGCCGCCACGTTGGGAAAGATGACGGTCGACGCCTTGTGCACCCCTGGCGCCACCGCCCCGAAGCCGCTGGGCGGCACATACGGGTGGTGGATCAGACCGGTGCGCTTGTCCAGTGTCATGGCCTGGGTCAAATCGGCTGGGCGATGAGGTCGTGACCTTGCGTGCCGACGATGCGTGCCTTGGAGAACTCGCCCACCTTCAGCGTCTTCGACGCCTTCTCGGGCGGCAAGAGCTTCACGCTGCCATCGATCTCAGGCGCGTCGGCATAACTGCGTCCCAGGCCGCCCTTGCGGCCGAGTGCTGGAGCGGAATCAATCAGCACCTGCATGGTCGCGCCCACGCGGCTGCGCAACTTGGCGGCCGACACCTCTTCGGCCACCGCCATGAAGCGCGCCCTTCTCTCTTCACGCAGCTCGGCGGGCACGGCATCGGGCAGCTCGTTGGCCGTGGCGCCCTTCACCGGCGAATAGGCAAAACAACCTGCACGGTCGATCTGCGCCTCACGCATGAAGCCGAGCAGGTGTTCAAACTCCTGCTCCGTCTCGCCCGGGAAACCAGCGATGAAGGTGCTGCGCACGACCAGCTCGGGGCAGATCTCACGCCAGCGTTGCAAGC